>JBBIVG010000203.1:0-6426 GCA_037439865.1 Nevskiaceae bacterium | reverse complement strand
TGAGGATCTTGGCCGTCTCGGCCATGAACCGAACCCCGCAGAAGACGATCACCGACTTGCTGGTCTCGGCGGCCCGCCGGCTCAGTTCCAGGGAATCGCCCTGGAAATCCGGCACCGAGTGGAACAGCGCGGGCTCCATGTAGTTGTGGCCGAGGATCACCGCGTCCCGTTCCTTCTTGAGGCGCAGCACGTCGGCCGCCACTTCCGCCTTGAGCAGGATCTCGGCGTCGGGCAGCACGTCGCCCAGCTTGGCCTTCAGGTCGCGATAGATCTCTTGGGCGCTCATTCGGACGTCCGGGAAACGGGTTCGCCAGTCGGCGATTCTATGCCATGCTGCGCGACTTCGCGTCCCGGAGGAGCCCCATGCCCGCCGCCAAGCCCAGCTACGACGTCGTCGTATTCGGCGCGACGAGCTTCGTCGGCCAGATCCTGGCCCGCTACCTGCTCGACGAATTCGGCCTGCGCGGCCGGCTCCACTGGGCCGCCGCCGGCCGCTCGCAATCGAAACTCGAGGAACTGCGCCGGTCGCTCGGTCCGAAGGCCGCGAAGCTGCCGATCCTGGTCGCCGATGCCGCCGACGAGGCCGCACTGCGCGAGATGTGCACGCAGGCCCGGGTCGTCGTTTCCACCGTGGGCCCCTATGCGCTGTACGGCGAACCCCTCGTCAAGGTGTGCGCGGAGACCGGGACCGACTACTGCGACCTGACCGGCGAGCCCCAGTGGATCCGCCGCATGCTGCAGGCGTACGAGGCGACGGCGCGCAAGTCCGGCGCGCGCATCCTGCATTGCTGCGGCTTCGACTCGGTCCCGTCCGACCTGGGCGTGCACTTCCTGCAGCGCGAAGCGAAACAGCGGTTCGGCGAGCCCTGCAGCCGGGTAAAGATGCGCGTCAAGGCGATGAGCGGCGGATTCTCGGGCGGGACGGCGGCCAGCGCCCTGAACGCTTTCAAGGAGGCCGCGGCCGACGCGCAGCTGCGCAAGGAACTCGCCAACCCGTATTCGCTGTGCCCGAGCGGCGAGGTTTCGAAAGTCCGGCAACCGAACGTGAAATCGGCCGAATACGACGCCGATTTCCGCAGCTGGCTGGCTCCGTTCGTCATGGCCGCGCCCAACGTGCGCATCGTGCACCGGACGAACGCGCTCACGAAGCACGCCTACGGCAAGGATTTCCGTTACGACGAGGCCGTGATGACCGGCCGTGGACTCAGGGGCCGCGCGCTGGCATTGGGTATCACGGCGGGGCTCGCCGGTTTCGCCATCGCGGGAGTCGTCGCACCGTTGCGCGCGGCACTCGAACGCTTCGTGCTGCCCGCACCCGGAACGGGCCCGAGCCCGGAGGCGCAGCAGCGCGGCTTCTACGACCTGCGATTCCTCGGTCAGTCCGGCGACGGGCGGGAAATCCGCGTGAAAGTGACCGGCCAGGGCGACCCGGGCTACGGGTCCACGTCGAAAATCCTGGGGCAGGTTGCCGCCTACCTTGCCCTCGAAGTACCGAAGTCCCGGCTGCGCGGCGGATTCTGGACGCCGGCCGCCGCATTGGGAGACGGACTCCTCGAGCGTCTCGTGAAGCATGCTGAACTCAAGTTTGAGGTGATCGAATGAACGACAGGATCCTGGCGGCGCTGGCCGCCCTCGGGCTCTTTACCTTCGCGCCGGTCTTCGCGGGAGACGAACCGCAGTCGACCGAGGCCGGGAAGACGGCCGAGGCCGAGAAGGCACCGGAGCCTGCATCGTCGAGGACGCAGCACGAAGTGCAGATCGACGGCCAGACCGTGAAATACGCGGCCACCGCAGGCTGGCTGATCATGAAGGACGACAAGGGCAAGCCGATCGCGCGCTTCGGCTACACCGCATACACGCGCGACGGCGTGAAGGACCTGACGCGACGCCCGATCATGTTCGCTTACAACGGCGGCCCCGGATCGTCGTCCATCTGGCTGCACATGGGCATCCTCGGGCCGAGCCGCGTGGTGGTGAACGACCAGGGCTTTGCGCCTCCGCCGCCGTCCGTGCGGGTGGACAACGAATTCACGGTGCTCGACGTCACCGACCTCGTGATGATCGACCCAGTCGGGACCGGCTTCTCCAAGCCGCTCGGCGACGCGAAGGGTGCGGATTTCTGGGGCGTGGACCAGGACATCAAGTCGGTCGGCGCGTTCATCAAGCGCTACGTATCGGAGAACGACCGCTGGGGCTCGCCCAAGTACCTGCTCGGAGAGAGCTACGGCGGCATGCGCAGCGCCGGCCTCGCCTACTACCTGCAGTCGAGGCTGGGCATGGACCTGAACGGCGTGGTGCTGGTCTCGCCGTTCCTGAACGCGGGCTCCGGCATCGACGGCGAGGAGATCGACCTGCCGCACGTACTCTACCTGCCGACGTTCGCGGCGACGGCCTGGTATCACGACGCGATCCAGAACAAGCCCGCCTCGCTGCAGGCATACCTCGACGAGGTGGAGCGCTTCGCCTACAACGAATACGCACCGGCGCTCATGCGCGGCTACCTGCTCCCGGAAGACGAGAAGAAGGCCATCGCCGCGAAGCTCGCGGGCTACACCGGCACCAGCCCGGACTACTGGGAGAAGGCCGACCTGCGCGTGAGCCACCCGCAGTTCCTGCAGGAGCTGAAGCGCAACCAGCGCCTCGTGGCCGGCCGCATCGATTCGCGCTTCGTGGGACCTGCGGTGAACCCGTTGAGCGAGACGATGGACTACGACCCGTTCTTCCCTGCGGTCGCTCCCGCGTACACCGCCGCCTTCCTCGACTACCTCCACACGGAGCTCAAGTTCGGCAAGGACGAGAACTACATGGTCTCGGCCTTCGACATCGAATGGGACTGGAAGCACAAGACGCCCGGCGAAGGCGGCTGGATGTCACCGCTGCCGAACACGGTCCCCGACCTCGCCATGGCGATGACCTTCAACCCTGGCCTGAACGTGCTGGTGCTGCAGGGCTACTACGACCTCGCGACGCCCTACCTCGCGACCAAGAACGACCTGGCGCACCTGCACATCACGCCGGAGGCGCGCAAGCGCATCTCGATCGACTACTTCGACGCAGGCCACATGATGTACCTGCACGCGCCGTCCATGAAGAAGTTCCGCGACGACGTCTCCGGATTCGTCCGCCGCACCGACCGACTGTAGGACCGTGAGCGAGACGATGTCGCTGCGGCCGAGGCGCCGGTTCTGGGGCTGGGGCCTCGAGTCCGACGAGCTCGCGCCGATGGAGGTCGCCATCGTGAAGGGGATGATGGCGCGCCTCGGCGTCGCGGCGACGGAACTCCCCCGGCCGCCGGTCGAAACCGAGTTCTCGCTCCCCGCTCCTCGAGTCGCGCCTCCATCGAGTCTCGCGTCTGCCTTCTCGTCCACGGCGCACGACCGCCTGACGCACAGCTACGGCAAGTCGTTCGCCGACTCCGTGCGCATGTGGAACCGCGACGTGCGCAATCCGCCGGACTGGGTTGCCTTTCCGGACAGCGCACAGGCTGTCGCCGACATCCTCGACTGGGCCGGACGCGAGAACGTCGCGGTCGTGCCGTATGGCGGCGGCTCGAGCGTGTGCGGCGGGGTCGAGCCCGCCGTGGGCGACGCCTACCGCGCCACCGTGTCCCTGGACCTCGAGCGCTTGAACCGCGTGCTCGAGATCGACCGCAAGAGTCGCTCGGCACGCATCGAGGCCGGCATCCTCGGGCCCGAACTCGAGGCGCAGTTGCGTCCGCACGGACTGACGCTGCGGCATTTCCCGCAGAGCCTCCAGTTCTCGACGCTCGGCGGCTGGATCGTCACGCGGTCCGGTGGCCACTACGCGACGCTCTACACGCACATCGACGAGTTCGTGCAATCGGTGAGCATGGTGGCGCCCGCCGGCGTCCTCGAGACGCGTCGCCTGCCCGGTGGCGGCGCGGGGCCGGATCCCAACCGGCTCGTGACCGGCTCCGAAGGCGTGCTCGGCGTGGTGACCGAAGCGTGGATGCGCCTGCAGGATCGGCCGCGGTTCCGCGCCTCTGCCTCCGTGCGCTTCCGTGACGTCATGGTCGCGGCGAACTGCGTTCGAGCGCTGGCCCAGTCCGGGTTGAACCCGACGAACTGCCGCCTGCTCGACCCGGCCGAAGTCGCATTCGCAGGCGTGGGCGACGGCACGAGCCCGATGCTGGTGCTCGGCTTCGAGTCCGCCGACCACGCTCTCCACGCCTGGATGGGCCGCGCGCTCGAGCTCGTACGTGACTTCGGCGGCGAGTACGACGCCGCGGCCGTCGAGCGCTCGATGCGTTCGGCGGCCTCCGACGACGAGGGCGAGCACCGCAAGGGGGCCGCCGGCCAGTGGCGCGACGCGTTCATCCGCATGCCGTACTGGCGCGACCCGATGGTGGGTGCCGGCGCGATCCTCGACACCTTCGAGACGGCCATCACCTGGGACCGCTTCGAGTCGTTCTATCGCGGCGTCCTCGACGAACTCGGCACCGCAATCCGGCGCGCCACGGATCGTCCCGGCAGCGTGTCGTGCCGCTTCACGCACGTCTATCCCGACGGGCCGGCGCCCTATTTCACTTACGCGGCGCTCGGCAGCGACCGGGGCGACCTGGCTTCCTCGCTCGCGGCCTGGCGCGAGATCAAGCTCGCGGCGAACGACGTGGTGACACGCCTCGGCGGCACGGTCACGCACCACCATGCGGTGGGGCGCGACCATCGCACGGGATACGAGCAGGAAGCGTCGCCGCTGTATCGCGCGGCGCTGGCCGCCGCGAAGGCGAGCCTGGATCCGCAGGGCATCCTGAACCCGGGCGTCCTGATCGACCCGGTTGACCGGCCGGTGGGAATCACTGGCGCGCTCGGACCACGTTCCCGGTGAGCCGGCCAGACCGTTCCCGTACACTGCGCGACTCGCGCCACATCGGGGAAGAAGGGACCATGCACGGGATTGCACGCGCCTGCGCGGCCATGTTCGGCCTGTGGCTCATGTCGGCCGCGGCCCTGCCCGCGAGCGCACCCGACGTCACATCCGCGCTCGAATGGCGGCTGGTCGGGCCGTTCCGGGGCGGCTGGGCAACGGCCGCCGCCGGCGAGGGCAATGGATCGGACGTGTTCTACTTCGGCGCCGCAGGCGGTGGTGTCTGGAAGTCGGACGACGCGGGCCGCACCTGGCGCGCCGTGTTCGACGGCGTCGGCTCGGCTTCGGTCGGTGCGCTGGCGGTGTCGCCGTCGAATCCGCAGGTGATCTACGCCGGCATGGGCCAGGTCACGACCCGCTACGACATCACGGCCGGCGACGGCGTGTACCGGTCGGACGACGGCGGCCGGACATGGCGTCACCTCGGGCTCGCGTCGAGCCAGCACATCGGAGCGATCAAGGTCGATCCGAACGACCCCGACCGTGCGCTGGTCGCCGCGCTGGGGTCGACGTTCGGGCCCGGCGGCGAGCGCGGCGTGTACCGCACGACCGACGGCGGCAAGACCTGGCAGCGAACGCTCTTCGTCAGCGACAACACGGGCGCGGTGGACCTCGCGGTCGATCCCGCGGACCCACGCATCGTGTTCGCGTCGTTCTGGCAGGTGCGCTACCGGCCATGGCTCAACTATTTCACGCCGGACGTCGGACCCGAAAGCGGCCTGTACAAGTCGACGGACGGCGGCGCGACGTGGCGGCGCGTCGAAGGCGGCGGATGGCCCACGGGCAAGCTCGGACGCATCGGCCTCGGCGCTAGCCATCGAACGCAGGGCACGCGCGTGTGGGCGATCGTGGAGGCGGAAACCGGCGGCGGGCTGTATCGCTCGGACGACGTGGGTACCACGTGGCAGCGCGTCAATGCCGATCCCGAACTCGTCAGCGGCTATTTCAGCCAGGTCACGCCGGCACCCGACGATCCCGACACCGTGTTCGCCATGGGCCGCGGCATGCACCGCTGCTCGGAAGGTGGCACGAAGTGCAACATCGTCAAGGGGGCGCCGGGCGGCGACGACTACCACTTCCTGTGGATCGACCCGCAGCGTCCGGAGCGCATGATCACGGGCGCGGACCAGGGCGCGGTGGTGACCGTGAACGGTGGCCGCACCTGGAGCAGCTGGGACAACCAGCCGACCGGCCAGTTCTACAAGATCGCGGTGGATGACGCTTTTCCGTACCGCATTTACGGCGGCCAGCAGGACAGCGGCACGGTGCGCATCGCGAGCCGCAGCGACTACGGCTCGATCAGCTTTCGCGATTGGCGGCCGGTGGGCGGTGACGAACGCGACTACCAGCTCGCCGACCCGCAGGTCGACGTCGACGCGCTGCTCGCCTCGCCGCTGGTGCCGGCCGCGCAGCCCGGGCTGGCGATGCCGCGCGACCTGTATGGTGCCCGGCCCAACTCCACCGGCGCCGATCTGGCCGTGATCGTCGACCACCGGCAGGCGGTGGGCGTGTTCGAGCACGGCGCGCAGCGCAACATCA
>JBBIVG010000202.1:0-6433 GCA_037439865.1 Nevskiaceae bacterium | reverse complement strand
CATCGACCACGAAGACCGTGGGCTTCACTTCCTTCATCACTGGTCATTCCCCTTCGTGGCCGGCGAGGCCGGCAGCGTGAAATGGAACCGGGCGCCGGATTCTTCGTTGGGAGTGTGCCACAGCCGGCCGCCGTGGGCGCGCACGATCGACTTGCTGATGGCGAGGCCGAGGCCGGTCCCGCCGGCCTTGGTCGTGAAGAACGGGTTGAACAGGTGCTCGGTCGCTTCGGGAGCGAGTCCGGAGCCGTGATCGGCCACGGTGATCTGGACTTCGCTCTCGCCGTTACGTCGCGTCATGAGCAGCACCTCGCGCCGGTCCTCGGGCGAATCCGCCATGGCGTCGATCGCGTTGCGCACGAGGTTGAGCACCACCTGCTGCAGCTGGATCGGGTCGGCGTAGACCGTCGGGAGCTCCTCTTCCGCGTCGATGCGCAGCCGCACGTTGTGCAGCCGGGCATCGGTCTCGGCGAGCATTCGCAAGTCGTCGAGCAGCCGGCTGCAGTCCACGGCCTCGCGCTTGACCTCGCGGTTCTTGACGAAATTCCGCAGGCGCCGGATGACCTCGCCCGCGCGCAGCGCCTGGGCGTTGATCTGCTCGAGCGCGGCGAGCACGTCGCCGAGGTCGGGCTCGGGCTGCTTCAGGAAGCGCTGGCAAGCCTGCGCGTAGGTCGCGATGGCCGACAGCGGCTGGTTGATCTCGTGCGCGAGGCCCGCGGCCATTTCGCCCATCGTCGAGAGACGGCTGAAATGCGTGAGCCGCTCCTGCAGCTGCCGCGCCTCGTCCTGCGCGTGGCGCCGGTCGGTGACGTCGTGGATTGTGCCGACGTGCTTGACGACACGGCCCTCGGCATCCCGCACGGCCTGGGCGATGTGATGCAGGTGACGCTGAGTCTTGTCGCGCAGCACCACCTGGTACTCGATGTCGAGCGCCGCGCTGCCCGCATCGAGCCGGCGGAGCGCGTCGAGGACGCGGTCACGGTCGGCAGGATGCACCCAGCGCTCGAAGAATTCCTCGCGGGCGACCGTCTCGCCACCCGCGGGAATCTGCAGGATCCGATAGAGCTGCGGCGAGAAGTAATCCGGCTCTTCGCCGGCGAGGTGCACGACGTAGTTGCCGAGGTTCGCGAGCTGCTGCGCCAGCCGTAGTTCGGCTTCGCTCCGCGTCAGGAGATCGTCGGCCTCCTTGCGCCGCGTGATGTCGCGGATGAATCCCACGAAGCGCGGTGGCTCGACGTCCGCCACCCGGCCGACGGCCAGTTCGCAGTCGACGAGCGTGCCGTCCTTGCGCCGCGCGACCACTTCGCGGCCGATGCCGATGATGTGCGGCTCTCGTGTCCGGGCGTAGCGCGCCAGGTACGAGTCGTGCTCGGAACGGTGGGGCTCCGGCATCAGCTCGCTCACGTTGCGCCCGACGATTTCCCCGGCCGTGTAGCCGAAGAGGCGTTCGGCCGCCGCGCTGAAGTCCTCGATCGTCCCCTGGTGGTCGATCATGACGATGGCGTCCACGGCCGCGTCGAGCAGCGCGCGGAAGTCCAGTTCGCCCTTGGGGCGAACGGCCTGGGGGTGGCCGGGGCGCCAACCCTTGACGGTCTTGCGTGGCTTCATCGTGTGGACCGCGTCCGGAACCGCCAATGCTAAGTGAAGCGGCGGACCGGGACTAGGTATTAGTGGAAAGCGGGCTACGAAACCGCCCGAATCCCGCCGCGGCGGTCCGGGGCGGAGAATAGATCCGCGGCCCGGCGGGTCCCGGCCGCACGATCCCGTTTGCGGGACCCGAGGAGGGAGCCATGAGACTGACGAGATGGGAACCCTTCCGTGAGATGGACGACTTCTTCAAGGGCATGACGCCGTTGTTCGGCCGCATGCCCTCTGGCCGCCCGCTCGAGGAGGGCTATGAGTTCCTGCCGCGCGCCGACATCGTCGAGCGCGAGAAGGAGTACCTGATCAAGGTCGACCTGCCCGACGTCAAGAAGGAGGACGTGAAGGTCTTCTTCGACGAGGGCGTGCTCACCATCAAGGGCGAGCGCAAGGTCGAGAAGGAAGTGAAGGGCGAGAAGATGCACCGGACGGAGCGGTTCTTCGGCTCGTTCGAGCGCAGCTTCGTGCTGCCGGATGACGTCGACCCGAAGACGATCCGCGCCGAGACCAGGGAAGGCGTGCTGATGGTGTACATCCCGAAGGTGGAGACACCGAAGGCGAAACCGCTGTCGATCACGGTGCAGTAGCGCGCTGACTGCGCGCAGCGCCCCGGGGCGCGGCTGGAGCCCGCGCCCCCCGCGCGTCATTGCGGGGGGTGGTGCTCGTGCCCGGCCTGGGCACTGTGCCCGCCGTGTCCGAAGGCGTGGTACAGGGCGTAGCCGGCCGTCCACAGGCCGAACGCAAGGAGCAGCGCCCCGGCGATGCGCCGCAGGGTCGCGCGCGCCGAGAGGGTGCGCGCGATACGATCGAACGCGACGGTCGCGGTGACCATCGAGGGCAGCGTGCCCGCCCCGAAGGCCAGCATGACGGCTGCGCCCGTCGCGACGCTCGCGGTGGTCGCGGCCAGCAGCAGCATCGAGTAGGTCATTCCGCAGGGCAGCCAGCCCCAGGCGAGGCCGAGGCCGATCGCCCCTCCGATGCCGCCACTGCGCCCCTGCCTGCCGGCCCACGGGGCGATGCGCCGCCAGAGGCCGGACCCTGCGGCCTCGATCGGATCGAGGAAGTGCCAGCCGAACAGCAGTCGCCCGGCGGCCGCGAGCATGATCAGCCCGGCCAGCACGCGGAACGCGATCGAGAGGGGCGCGACGTTCGCGGCCTTGAGCAGTGTCTGGCCGAGCAAGCCCGCGATCCCGCCGGCGACGGCGTAGCTCGTGATCCGCGAGAGGTTGTAGGCGAGCGCCATGCCGAGGCGGGCGCCCGGCCCGGCGTCGCGGCTGCGCATCGCGAGCGCGCCGGCGATGCCTCCGCACATCCCGATGCAGTGACCGCTGGCGGCAATCCCGGCGAGGAGGGCGGCGCCGAGGCTGAGCGAGGAAGCGAGGTCGGGGTTCATGACTGTTCGTCCGTCTTCGGGGGCTCCGGATTCATCGGCGTCGACGGCTTCGGGCCCTCGTCGTCCGACAACACGGACCATCCCGGGCTGTCGAGGTCGTCGAACTGGCCGTTGCTGACCGCCCAGAAGAACGCCCAGAGGCCGATGCCGACCAGCACCAGCCCGAGCGGGATGAGCAGGTAGACGATGCTCATTTCAGGCCGCCTCGGCGCGCCGCTCGAGCGACCAGCTGCGCCCGTCGTCGCGGTTCATTCCGCGTGACAGCCGCATCGCGTTCAGCACCACCGCCACGGAACTGAGCGACATGCCGATGGCGGCGAGCCACGGCGGCACGAGGCCAAACGCCGCGACCGGCAGCGCCGCCACGTTGTAGACGACGGACCAGGTGAGGTTCTGGCGCACGATGCGTTGCGTGCGTCGCGCGAGCTCGACCGTGCGTGGCAGTTCGTCCAGCGAGTCGCGCACGAGGATCAGGTCCGCGCTCGTCTGCGCGAGCGCCGAGCCGCGTCCCATCGCAATGGCGACGTCCGCGCCGCGCAGCAATGGCGCGTCGTTGATCCCGTCCCCCACCGCGACGACCACGGCGCCGTCCGACTGGAGCGACTTCAGGCGCTGCAGCTTCGCCTCCGGGCTCAGTCTCGCGGCCAGCCGCGTGATGCCGGTGCGCGTGGCGATCTTCTCGACTGCGCTGCCCTCATCGCCGCTCACGACCTCCGACTCGAGGCCCAGCTCCCGCAACCTGGCGACGCACGCCCCGGCCTCGGGCCGCAGCTGGTCGGTGAGACGGAACGCGGCAATCAGTCCCTCGCGATCGCCGAGGCAGACCCAGCTCTCCCCGTCATGCCCCGGCGGTACTGGCGAGCCCGGCGCGAGTCCTGCCGCAAAGTCGGGGTGACCGATCCTCAGGCGTCGATCGCCGACGGTTCCCTCGAGACCCTCGCCGGCGAACACCTCGATGTCGCGCGCGGTCTCGCTGCCCGCGCCGGAAGCGAGGAATGCCTTCGCGATCGGGTGCTCGGACATCCGCTCGAGCGCGACTGCCAGCGACAGGCTCTGCACTTCAGGAAGGTCGCGCAGTGGGCGCACCTCCTCGACCCGGACCAACCCTTTGGTGAGCGTGCCCGTCTTGTCCCAGAGGACGCGGTCGGCCTTCGCCAGCGTCTCGAGCGCGTCGGAGTGCGCCACGAGCACGCCCCGGCGGGCGAGCGCTGCCGTGGCTGCGGCGATGGCCGCAGGCGTGGCGAGCGAGAGCGCGCAGGGGCAGGTGACTACGAGCACCGCGAGCGTCGCCGGGAAGGCCCGTGACGGATCGACGAACCACCAGGCCGCGAACACCAGCACTGCGCCGATGAGGATGCGGCTCAGGAACCAGGCGGCCGCGCGGTCGGCGGCCTTGGCGAGGCGCGGGCGCTCCGCCTGCGCGCGCTCGAGCAGCGCGACGATGCCCGACAGCACCGTCTTGTCCGCCACGGCCTCCACGCGCACGCGCAATGGCGCGCCGAGGTTCTGGGTGCCGGCGTGCACGCGGGCGCCGGGATCCTTCGCAATGGCCGTGGACTCGCCCGTCAGCATCGATTCGTCCACTCGCCCCGAGCCCTCGACCACGACGCCGTCGGCGGCGAAGACCTCGCCCGTGCGGACCAGCAGCTCGTCACCCGCGGAGAGTTCCATCGCCTGCACGTCCTCGACCGAATCGCCGCGCACGCGCCGCGCGGTGACCGGGGCGAGGCGCGCCAGTGCGTCCGCGACGCTGCCCGCGCGATGACGCGCCACCATCTCGACGTAGCGCCCGAGCGAGAGGAAGAAGACGAACATCGTGACCGAATCGAAGTACACGTCGCCCCGGCCGGTGAGCGCGTTCCAGACGCTCGCGGCGAAGGCGAGCACGATGCCGATGCTCACCGGCACGTCCATGCTGATGCTGCGCGCGCGCAGGGCCTGCAGCGCGCCCTGGTAAAACGGCCAGCCCGCGTAGACCGCGACCGGTACCGACACCAGCATGCTCACCAGGCGGAAGAGCTGCCGGTACTCGGGCTCCATGCCCGAGGACGCGCCGATGTAGAGCGGCACGGCGAACATCATCACCTGCATCATGCCGAAGCCGGCCACCGCCAGCCGCTTGAGCGCGATGCGGCGTTCGAGGATCGCGACCTGCTCCGCCGGCTCGCCGGCCAGGGGATGAGGGCGGAGCCCCACGTGCTCGAGCACGCGCAGCAGGTCGCCGAGCCGCACCTTGCCCGGGTCCCAGACCAGCCGGGCGCGCGCGGTCGCCGGGTTGACGCTCACGTCGAGCACGCCGCTCTGCAGGTGCAATGCCTTGTCGGCGAGCCAGCTGCACGCGGCGCAGCGCAGGCCCTCGAGCAGCACGGTGATGGACCTCGCGCCGTTTGCCTCGGCCCGGGTCAGGCGCTCGACGAGCTCGGGGCGATCGTATGCGGACCAGCGGTCGGGTCGCGGCGCCTCGTCGGCGCGCGCCGCCGTCGCGTCGCGATACTGGTAATAGTCCGTGAGGCCGGCACCGGTGATGAACTCGGCCACGGCCTTGCAGCCGTGGCAGCAGACCGGTTCCTCGCGCCCGCCGACGTGTGCGCGGATCACGACCCCGGGCGGGATCGGCTCACCGCAGTGGAAACAGGCCGTGCCGGCCCGGGTCATGGAGCCTTTTGAACGTCCGTCTCACCGCACTTCATCGTCACGCCGTCCTGCACGCAGTCCTGGCGCACGAGGGTGTCGGGCCGGGTCACGGCGAGGTAGAGCGTGTACGCGCCGCCGAGCACCGCTCCGGTCGGTGGGATGATCAGCAGCCACGGCCACAGGTGGCGGTACCACGGCTTCGCGATGGGAGTGCTCATGGGTGCAGATTATCAGTCCGTGGGCGCGAGGAAGCGCGCCTTGCCCCCGGCCTTGAGCTCGGGATTGTCCGTCGCCTGGATTTCGACGTGGATATCGGCGCCGCCCTCGATCGTATCTTCCGGCACGCGGATGCGCACCGGCACGCCCTGCACCTGGCCCGGGCCGACCCAGATCGTGGGACCGGCGTAGTCGACCTCGAGGCCGGGCAGGCCCGACGCGGTGATCGTGAACTCGTGTTCCGCACTGTCCTTGTTCAGGATCTTCACGTTGTAGACGTTCTCGACCTTGCCGTCCGGCCGCTCGCGGTAGAGCGCGTTGCGGTCGCGCAGGATGTCCACGCCAACCACGTCGCGATGCGTGATCGTGAACGCGAACCCCGCAATGAGCAGGGCGATCAAGGTCGCATAGACGATCGTGCGCGGGCGCAAGACGCGCTTCGCCTTGCCCTCGAGTCCGTGCTGCGTGTCGTAGCGGATGAGGCCCCGCGGGTAGCCCACCTTGTCCATGACCTCGTCGCAGGCGTCGATGCAGGCGGCGCAGGCGATGCAC
>JBBIVG010000201.1:0-6489 GCA_037439865.1 Nevskiaceae bacterium | reverse complement strand
AATTAAGTGTGTATAAACACTATACACTTGTCGTGGTCGGGTGCAACCCTGTCGAGCCGGGGTCGCAGCATCGATGCCGGGAACGGACGAAGATTGCGCGGACCATGGCCCGCGGCCGACGTTCAGCGGGTCGGGTCCAGGACGCCGTTCCCACCGACTTCGGCCAGGAACTGCCGGAGCTTCTTGCGGTGCATCGCACTCAGCAGCCGGCCGATGATCGGGGCCGCCTGCTCGACGACGGCGGAGATTTCTTCCGCCGGCGCCCCCTCATAGGCCCGCAGGGCGAGCCGCGCTTCCTTGCGGACGAGTTGTTCCATAGCTGCGTCGTACAGGCGGAACTCCGACGGCGCCACGCCCTTGTCGGGTCCGAGGCCTGCTTCCTTGAACTGCGCCCAGCACTCGAGGATCACGGCGTCGTCTTCCGACAGCCTGCCGTGGTCCGCGCGGCCGTGGACGCTGATCAATCCGGCCTCCGTGAGGTCGCGAAGCTCGTGCCGCGGTACGCGCGACGGGACGAAATCCGAGACCGCGACCGAGGGGCTCTGCTGCGCATGGACCCATCCGCCGAGGGAACCGCGCACGCGGCGCACCAGGTCTTCCTGCTCGGGCGTGAAATGCTCGTCGGCCGTGTCGTCGAGCACGGCCCGGATCGCCTTCAACGGCAGGAACTGGCGTTCCTGGAGTTCCCGGATGTGCCGCAGTCGCTCGAGGTGCTCGAGCGTGTACAGGGCCGTGTTCCGGCCGGTCTTGACCGCCTTCGGCAGCAGTCCCTGGTGGATGTAGAAGTGGATCGTCTCGCGGGGCAGGCCGCTCTCGCGGACCAGGTCGCGCATCCGCAGCGTCGCTGCCGGCGCGCCCGCAGGCAACGGCACCGGCTGCGTCTCGCCGGCACGGGCCCGGCTCGAGCGGCGTCTGGCGGCGGAGGTTTTCATGTTAAGTGACACTATACACTTAACGCCTGCGCCGCGCGATCCGCCGGTCAGCTGCTCTGCTCCTTGCCGCGCGACATCACGGCCTCGCGCGTGGCGGCAAAGCCCGTTCGATCCATGCGCCGGGTGGCGGCCTGGCTCAGCCAGCCCTCGATCGCGAGACCTTCCGCGAGCGTCGTCTGCAGGCCGTCGGTGATGGCTTGGCGGACGTCCTTGAGCGTCGAGCGGTCGCAGCTCGCGATCTCCGCGGCGAGCTTCTGGCAGTACGGCACGAGTTCGGCCGGCGGCAGGACGTCGAGCACGAGGCCCCAGGACTTCGCGGTGGCGGCGTCGATGAAGTTGCCCGTGTAGCTCATGTACCGGGCCCGGACCGGGCCGATCAGCCGCGGCAGGAGCTGCGACATGCCCCAACCCGGTACGATGCCTACGCGCGCATGGGTATCGGCGAACTTCGCGTTCGTCGATGCGACGAGAACGTCGCAGTTGATCGCGAGCTCCATGCCGCCCGTGATCGCGAACCCGTTCACCGCCGCGATCGTGGGCTTGCCTATCTCGCGGATCGCGCGGTGCATCGGAGCGTTCGGCCCCAGTTCCTCGACGGTGAGCGGGGCCGTCTCGAGCTCCTTGAGGTCCACGCCGGCGGTGAAGGCCTTCTCGCCCGCCCCGGTCACGATGACGACCGCCACGGCGTCGTCCGCGGCCAGTTCGTCCAGCGTGGCGACCAGTCGTCGCCGCAGTTCCGCGGACAGCGCATTCATCTGGCGCGGGCGGTTCAGTGTCAGGGTCGCGACGCCTTCGCGGATGTCCTTCAGGAGGATGTCTTCGGTCATGTCACGGGTCTCCGGCTCGACAAGCCCTGGCGACGGATTCATGCTTGGCCGAGCTCGCCAGCAGGGCTCCACAGACCAGGGGTATTGAGAGATGTCGAGCTTGAACCGTTACACGTCGCCCGTCGAGCCGGTCGAGTGGCAGGTGCCGCAATCCTTCGCGACCACCTTCCGCTGGGAGTACGACGACGGCCGCGAGAAGCTGCTCAATCTCTACGAGAAGGGCAAGAAGCTGCAGTGGAACGCCTCGGACCGCATCGACTGGTCGCAGGACCTCGATCCCGAGAACCCGTCGGGGCTGCCCGACGAGATGATCGCGATCTACGGATCCGACGTCTGGAACCGCCTCAACGACAAGGAACGCACCCGGCTGCGTCACCACATGCAGGCCTGGCAGCTCTCGCAGTTCCTGCACGGCGAGCAGGGGGCGCTCGTCTGCACGGCGAAGATCGTCCAGCAGGTGCCGGGCGTGGACGCCAAGTTCTACGCGGCCACGCAGGTCGTGGACGAGGCGCGGCACGTCGAGGCGTATTCGCGCCTGCTGCACGAGAAATTCGAGCTGCTGTACCCGGTCAACCCGTACCTCAAGACGCTGCTCGACGACACGCTGCGCGACTCGCGCTGGGACTTCACCTACCTCGGCATGCAGGTGCTGATCGAGGGCCTGGCGCTCGCCGCGTTCGGCGTCATCCGCGATTACGCGCGCAATCCGCTGGCGCGATCGGTCACTGCCTACGTGATGCAGGACGAGGCCCGGCACGTCGCGTTCGGCCGCCTCGCCCTGCGCGATTACTACCCGCACCTGACCGACAAGGAACGGGACGAGCGCGAGGAATTCGTGGTCGAAGGCTGCTACCTCATGCGCGACCGTTTCCTCGGCGACGAGGTGTGGGAAACGCTCGGCCTGCCGGTCGCCGAGTGCAAGGCGTGGGTGGACGGCTCGGAGCTGATGAAGATCTACCGCGCCGCGCTGTTCAGCCGCATCGTGCCGACGATCAAGGACATCGGCCTGTGGGGGCCGCGCGTGCGCAAGGCCTACGCCGACATGGGCATCCTCGGCTTCGCCGATGCGGATCTCGACGTGCTGTCCAGCAACGACGAACGCATCGCGGTAGAGCTCGACGGCCAGCTCTCCCCGTAGGCGCGCGAGAGGAATAGACTGCGGGTGTCGCGCCGACGTCCGGCGCCTGGAGTGCATCGAATGCGCATCGAGAAGGGTTCGCTGTTCGGCCTCGGACTGGCCGCCTTCGTTCTTTCCACCGGCATCGCGCTGGCCCAGGGCCAGCCCGCCGCCCCGGAAGACAAGTGGTATTCGGTCGCCCTGTCGGACAACGTAGAAGCGTTCGTCAACACGAACTCGATCAGGCTCGTCGGGACGACGGTCGAACTCCGCGCCAAGGAGAATTTCATGGCGCCGAAGCCGGCCGCGAGCAAGGGCAAGACGTTCCTGTCCACGCGCACCGTCTATCGCCTGAACTGCGCCGAGCGCAAGATCGCGATGACGGAAACCAGGGCCTACTCGGGCAAGGATCTCCAGGGCGAAGAAGTGCAGAAGGCTTCGCGCAACGACAGGAACCTCATCTGGATGGACGCGCCGCGCGCGACGGTGTTCGGCGAGATCCTCGACTACGGTTGCAAGCACGCGCCCGCGGCCACGCCGGGAGGCTGAGCATCCCGGGCGGGCAGGGCTGGTGCCGGTGTCGAAGGAGGCGAAGGGCCGATTCGCTGGTTCCTGAACAACAAGCTGAAGGGGGACGACACATGGACGACTCGAAGAACCGCAGGATGAAGGGCGCCGTCGTCGTGGCGGCAGCATGCACGGCCCTGACTGGCTGTGCGGGTGAGTCAGCCCGCCCAGACGTGGGCTGTGCCGAGCGGAAGAATGAGCAGCATCACGTGCTCAAGATCGTACTCAAGGATGGCAAACCGGACAGGGTGGAGAAGCCGGATGGAAAGTCGGACGAACTTCACGCGTGCCCGGGTGACGACATCCGCTGGAAGCTGAAGGACGACGGATTCGAGATCCAGTTCGTGGGCAGGGACCCGTTCGATTGGGGCGGCGCAAGCCACAAGGCGAAGCCGATCGACAAGGGGGTGTGGGCGCTCGGCGACGTCGTCAGCTCCAACGCTCCCCGAGGCGTGCCGCTGAAATACTCCGTGACGGTCCGAGGCAACACGCTCGACCCGAAGATCATCATCGACAACTGACCGCTTGTCGTTGCCAGGACCGGCTACTGGACGGCCTTCTCGGCGGCGAGCGAGTCGATCTCCTCGCCGCTGAGGCCGAGCGACCCCAGCACTTCTCGCGTGTGCTCGCCGATCGCGGGCAGTGACCCGCCCTGGTTCGGCCGGGCGCCGTCGAGTTCGACGGGCAACAGCGGCAGGCGGGTCCGGGTCCCGTCGGTGAGCGTGATGTCCCCGAGTCCGCCGCTTGCGAGCAGGTGCGGATCGTCGAACATGTCCTCGGGCTTGCCGATCGGCGCGAACGGCAGACCGGTGCGCTCGAGCTTCGCGACGAGGTCGGACTTCGTGTATCCCTTGAAGAGCGCGCGCACCTGCGGCAGAAGCGCATCCCGAGCGAGCACCCGCTGCGAGTTGGTCTTGTAGTCGGGGTTCGCGCCGAGCTCGTGCAGCTCGAAAGCCGCACAGAACTTCTCCCACAGCGAGTCGGACACCACGCCGACGAACACCTGCTCGCCGTCCTTCGTTTCGAACACGTCGTAGATCGCCCAGGCGGAGATGCGCACCGGCATCGGTTTCGCCGCCTGTCCGGTGACGGCCTTCTGTGCCATGTGCTGGCCGACGAGGTAGACGGTCGTCTCGAAGAGCGAGCTCGCGACCTTGCGGCCGCGTCCCGTGCGATGCCGCTCCTCGAGCGCCGCGAGGACGCCGATCACGCCGAACATCCCGCCGGTGACGTCGATGACGGAGGTGCCCGCGCGCAAGGGCCGGCCCGGCGGCCCCGTCATGTACGCGAGGCCTCCCATCATCTGCGCGACCTCGTCGAGTGCGGTCCGGTGCTCGTACGGCCCGGAGAGGAAGCCCTTCTCCGAGCAATAGATCAGCCTGGGGTTCCGCGCGGCCAGGGTCTCGTACCCCAGGCCGAGCTTGTCCATGGTGCCGGCGCGGAAGTTCTCGACGACGACGTCGGCGCTCGCGGCGAGCTGCCGGGCGATCTCGAGGCCGCGCGGATCCTTGAGGTTGAGGCACACGCTCTTCTTGTTGCGGTTGTACATCGAGAAGTAGCCCGCGCCGGACCCGAGCAGCTGCCGCGTCGCATCGCCGCCGACCGGCTCGACCTTGATCACCTCGGCGCCGAGCTCGACGAGGATCGCGCCGACCGCGGGTCCCATCACCATGTGCGTGAACTCGACGACTCGCAGCCCGCGCAGGGGCGCCGGCGACGAATCGGCCGCGGATCCTGTCTCGACTCGATCGCTCATGCACTCGCTCCCGAGGAAGTCGCCGGCCGGAACCCGAGTGGCAAGCCCGCCTCCGGCGTGAAACCGAAGATTTCCTCGCCCGGCACCGCGGACCGCAGGATCTCGCGGACCGCCAGCAACCGCGTCAGGTCGATGCCGGTCCGCAGGCCCATGGCCTCGAGCATGAAGACGAGGTCCTCGGTGACGATGTTGCCCGACGCGCCCGGGGCGAACGGGCATCCGCCGAGACCGCCGAGCGAGCTGTCGAACGTCGTGATGCCGACCTCGAGGCCCGCAAGCACGTTGGCGAGGCCGAGACCGCGCGTATTGTGCAGGTGCAGGCCCGAGAGCGCGTGATCGCCGACGGCGCCCCGCACGCGCTTCACGAGGTCCTTGACCTGCGCCGGGTTCGCGTAGCCCGTCGTGTCGGACAACCCGACCTCGTCGCAACCGGCCTCCATGAGCGACTCCGCGAGGCGGACGACCTTGTCCGAGGGGACTTCGCCCTCGAGCGTGCAGCCGAACGCCGTCGAGAGGCCGCCTTCGAATCTGGGCCGCCGGCCGGCCGGCAGCGAGCGGAGCAGCGCGACGATGCCCCGCACCTCGTCGAGCATCTGCGCGTGCGTGCGCCGCACGTTCTTCAGGCTGTGGGTCTCCGATGCAGAAAGCGGGATCGTGATCTTGTGCGCGCCCGCCTGCACCGCCGCTTCGGCCCCCTTCAGGTTCGGCACCAGCACGGCGACGGTGAGGCCCGGGATCGTCCTCGCGTGGGCGACGACTTCGGCCGTGTCGGCGAGCTGGGGCAGCAGTTTCGCCGGCACGAAGCTCCCGACCTCGATTTCCCGCACGCCCGCGGCCGCTTCGGCTTCGATCCAGGCCTTCTTCGACTCGAGCGGCATGATGGACCGGATGCTCTGCAGCCCGTCGCGCGGACCCACTTCGCTCACGAGGATTTCACCGCTCATGTCGACGCTCCGCCCACGGGCTCACGATTACAGGTAGATCCACGGTCGCGCTGCCCGGTCGGACTCGACGAAGGCGTCGATCGCGCCGCGCTGCCTGAGCGTGAGATCGATCGCATCGAGCCCTTCGAGCAGCATCTCGCGCGACTCGGGCTCGATCTCGAAGCCGGATTCCGCGCCGTCGGGGTCGACGACGACCTGCCGGACCAGGTCCACGGTGATGCGCCGGGACTGAGGGTCGGCGCTGACGGACTCGGCGAGCGCCGCGATGGTCGCCGCCGGCAGTCGCACCGGCAGGATGCCGTTGCGGACACAATTCATCTGGAAGATCGGCGCAAAGCTGGGTGCG
>JBBIVG010000200.1:0-6598 GCA_037439865.1 Nevskiaceae bacterium | reverse complement strand
GTCGTTACAGCTGCGTCACGGTCGCGCGCGCAAGCCCGCGCGCCTCGAGGAACCCGAGGAGGTAGCGGTGGCCGAACGCCTTGCAGGCCGAGGCGAAGCCGACCCGCTGTGTATCGCCGTCGAGGAGCTTGATCACGGCGGCAGTCTGCAGCGCGCCGGTGGAGATGTACGCAGTCAGACCGTGCACCGTGGCGCGGACGGCAGCAAGCTGGCCGCGACCGATCGCGAAGTCCACCGTGCGCACCACGGTCGTGCGCTCGCGGGCCGGCATGCTTGGCGTCGTCGACTGCACGGCCGCCTGCAGGACGGCGTCCTGGTGCTCGGGGGGCAGGTGCTTGAATTCCGCATCCCACTTCTGGAAGAAGCCGTGCGCGAGCTGCATGACGTTGTTGTCGTAGAAGCCGACCGCGGAGATGCAGCTGCGTACGCGGGCGTCGCGCTGGTAGAAGACCGGCAGCGAGGTGCCGCTCCAGGGCAGCGCGAACACGGGCTGCATGAAACTCGGGTCGATCACGTTGAAGCTCGCCGTGACCGGATGCTCGACCAGCTGCTTATCCCAGAGGTAGTGCTGCTTGACCCGGGCCATGCCGAAGATCGTCGCGGTGGAGCCCACGGTCACGCCAGCCGGAGCGAAGCGGGTGCCCCGGCACAGGGTCGCCGTCTCGAGGCAGTCGATGCCAGGGGTCTCGAGCGCGAGTTCGGCCGCGATCTCGGCGAACGTGTACATGTAGGCGGTCGAGGGCGCGAGCAGCAACCCGGCCTGGCGATAGAGGTCGCCGAAGCGCTCGCGCATCTCGAGGATGTAGGACTGCTCGCCGGTGGTGTCGATGCAGTGGCAGCCCGCCTTGAGCGCGGCCTCGACGGCCACCGCGCCGTATTGCACGAACGGACCGACCGCGTTGCAGACGACCTTCGCGCCCTTGAAGACCTTGGCGAGCGCATCCACGGAGTGCTCGGTCTCGACGATCTCGTAGGTCGCGGATTCCAGGCGCACGACGCGCTGCGCCATCATTTCCTGCGCGCGTTTCGCGTTGCGAGCCACCGCAGTGAACGGTATCTGCTGGTCGATCAGCCAGTCCATGATCAGCATGCCGGTGTAGCCGCTGGCTCCATAGACGACGACGGGATACTTGGCCATTTCTCTCTCCTGAATCTGTCTCAGTTCTGCGACCAGCCTTCGGCGTAGAGCTGCTGCGCGAGCAGGCCGAGGCGCATGGTCAGTACGTAGTTCTCGCCGTCCTCGATGAGCGCGACGCGCGTATCCCGGTACAGCTTCTCGATGGGGTACTCGCGAGACGTGCCGGACCCGCCGAAGAGCTGGAGTGCCTCGTCCACGACCTTCATGGCCTCCTGGGTCACCGTGACCTTGGCGGATGCGGTGAAGTAGGGGTGGCTTTGTGGCGAAAGCCGGGCATACGCGAGTGAGCGCCTCGCGACGGACCGACAGAGCTCGACGCGTCGCAGCATGTCACCCAGCCGGTAACGCGTGAGCTGATGGTCGACCAACAGCCGGCCGCCTTGCTTGCGTTCATGGCAGTACTGCAGCGCCAGCTCGAACGCTGCGCGCGCCACGCCCGTGAACGACTGCGACATGATCGATCCCGCATAGGACCAAGCCGATGCCATGTTGCCGTAGTAGTCGTCCCTGAGCGCGATCGCGAATCGCTTGGGGATCCGCACGTTGTCGAAATAGATCTCGCCCTGCGGCAGCGGGCGTTGCCCGATCTTGTCCAGCGGCTTGCCCTTCGAGACGCCGGGCAGGTCGAGCGGGATGATCACGCACATGCCGTGCGGGCGTCCGTCCTCGTCGAAAAAGCCGCCGTCGTACTCGGCGCCGATGTAGCCGAGCGCGACTTGCGCCACGGCGCCGTTCGAGACCCACGCGGAGCACTGGCCGTTGATGACGATCTCGTCACCCTGCACCTTGCCCCACATGTTGCCCTTGTTGCCGGGTTGGCCGGCGGGCCACTCACGCGCCATGTCGAAGACCTGGACGTCGCTGCCCTTGTCCGGGTGCGTGATCATCCAGCAGCCGATCCGGTTGGTGCACAGGTCCACGAGTTCCTTGCTGCCGAACGTCGCAGCCATCTGTAAAGGGAATCCTGCCACGCCGAGGGTCACGCCAAGCCCCGGGTCGCCCCACCCAAGTTCCTCGAAGATCAGCGATTCCATGCGCACGGCCATTTCGGGCGGCAGTTCCGCCAGCATGGCCGGGTCGAGACCGAGCTTTGCGTACTCGCCGAAGATGCTCCAGTAGGGCGAGCCCGGCGCGACGACTTCCTCCGCCGTCATCCTGTCGAGTTCGGCGCCCAGCGGGCGCATCACTTCCTTGGCGAAGCGGTGCAATCCGGCCTGGACCGCAGCCTCCTCCTCGGACAAGGGCGTCTCGAAGCCGGACAACCCGACGGCGGGCAGGGTCAGCTGCGTCTTGAGCTTCATCATGTCGGTCTCCCCGTAAGAGTCAAGCAGTGGGGCGATTCTGGGCGCAACGGCCGCTGGCGCCTTTCAAGCCCCAAGCGTATCTTTGTCAAAATCCACTCATCGGCGCGACGCACGTGGCAGGCCCGGTCTGGTTCAAGGTCCGCAAGGAGCTGGGGCATCAGCCCATCGTGGCGGGACGCATCACCGGATCGACTCCGCTGTTCGTCGAGCGCTACCTTTACCAGGACATCGAGCGCACCGTGTCCGGCATGAATGGCATGGCCCTCGTCGTCCAGTTCGGTGGTGGACGCGTGAAAGAAGGTGAGCGCGACCGATGGCGGAGCATGAATCTGCCAACCCAGTCCCTGCTGATCCCGGCCGGGACCCCGACTCACTGGCATTATTCGGGGACGGTGGACTTCGCCATCTTCTACTTCATGGATCGCGGCAGCACCGTGATGCAGAGCCTGCGCCTGCTGGCGGAGTCGCGGGACGAGCCGGTGCCGTTCAGTGATCCCCTGGTGGGCGCGGCGGCCCTGCAACTCGTCGCCGAGCTGCAGAAAGGGCATGGTGCTGATGCGGGATTCATGGAGCGCCTGGCGGGCATGGTGCTCGAGCAGTCTTACCGGGCCCTGGTCACGCCGGCTGCCCTGAACATCAATCCGCGGCATGCGCACATGTCGCGGCTGCAGGCCGTGCTGAACCACATACACAGCAATCCTGCGGCCGACCTTTCGGCCGAGCGGCTCGCCGATCGTGCGGGCGTCAGTCTCGCCCACTTCGGCCGCATCTTTCGGGACGCGACGGGCGTTCCTCCGCACAAGTACGTGCTCGCCGCGAGGCTCGACCTAGCGCGCAAGCTGCTGACGCAGTCAATGATGCCGATCTCGCGCATCGCCGAGGAGTGCGGATTCAGTTCACAGAGTCACCTGACCGCGACGTTCCGCAACGTCCACTCGGTCACGCCGGCGAGTTTCCGTGCGCACTTTCGCGCCTCCGGACCATGAGTAGGTGTTCCGACGTATGCTGCGGGCAGCAGGCGCCGCCCATAATCGCGCTGGTTCCAGAGTCCCGACCATGACCGAGCGGTTTTTCGACCCCCACGCGACCACGCTCGACCGCTACAGCGCCCCGCAGTGGCTGGGCGACCGCGCCAAGCGCCGCTTTCACGTGATGGTCAAGCCGGCCGGGTCGGCCTGCAATCTCGACTGCACCTACTGCTTCTACCTGAGCAAGCAGCGGCTGCCGGGCGGTCCGGGCGGCGGGCACATGCACGACGACGTGCTCGAGCGTTTCGTGCGGGACTACATCGCGAGCGTCACCGCCGACGAGGTGGTCTTCTCCTGGCAGGGCGGCGAACCCACGCTGATGGGCCTCGACTTCTTCCGCAAGGTCGTCGCCCTGCAGAAGAAGTACGCGAAACCGGGCCAGCGCATCGAGAACGACCTGCAGACCAACGGCACGCTGCTCGACGAGGAGTGGGCGCGGTTCCTGAAGGAGCACTCGTTCCTCGTCGGGCTCAGCATCGACGGGCCGAAGGATGTCCACGATCATTACCGCGTCACGAAGCAGGGCGAGCCGACGTTCGACAAGGTCTTCGCGGCTGCCGAGACGCTGCGCCGCTTCGGCGTGCGCTACAACACGCTCACCTGCGTCAGCCGCTACAACGCGTCACGCCCGCTCGACGTGTATCGCTTCCTGCGTCGCGAACTCGGCTCGACTTACCTGCAGTTCATCCCGATCGTCGAGTTCAAGGGCTTCGAGACCACGGCGCCGCAGAAATGGGATCCGCAGCGTCTCGCGGTCGTCGGGAGTCCCGAGACGCACCCGGATCACCCGGACTCGATCGTGACGCCGTGGTCCGTGGACGCGGAGGAGTACGGTCGATTCCTGTCGAAGGTCTGGGACGAGTGGCAGGCCCGTGACGTCGGCAAGGTGCTGGTGAACTTCTGCGAGACGCTCGTCGCGCAGCACATGGGGCTGCCGTCGCAGGTCTGCGTGCACAGCGAGTTCTGCGGCAAGGGCGTGGCGCTCGAGCACGACGGCAGTGCGTATGCTTGCGACCACTACGTGTACCCGGAGTACCGGCTCGGCAACATCCGGGAGCGCTCGCTCGGCGACATGGTGTTCTCGCCGCAGCAGGTCCGCTTCGGGTACGCGAAGTCCGAAGCGTTGCCTGCGTACTGCCGGCAGTGCGAGTACCTGACCGACTGCTGGGGCGAGTGCCCGAAGAACCGCATGCTGCGCACGCCGGACGGCGAGGCGGGGCTGAATTACCTCTGCCCGGGACTCAAGAGCTTCTTCCACCACGCCGTGCCGACGGCCAGGCGCATGGCAAAGCGTCTGAACAAGGCCGCGGCCGTCTGAATTTGCGAGATACGGCCGGCGCATCGGGTCGTGCCCTACCGTAGACTGGCGGGCGGCGCGCGGAACGAATCGCGTTCGACGCCGTCAGAGGGGAGATGATGAAGCGCGCATTCTGGCCGGCCCTGTGTCTCGTCGTCGGTCTCCGGATGGCCCTGCCGGGCCTCGCCAGCGAATCCAATCAAGTGTCGGTCCAGCCGTCGGCCCAGGCGGGGCCCACCGCGGGTCGGGTCATCGTCAAGTTCCGCGCTTCTGGATTCGCGGGTGCGGCACAGGCGAAGACGGCTGCCGACACGGTGTCCGCGGTCGCGGCGCGAACCGGGCTGCCGCTCAGGCTGTCGCGGCGGCTCGGGTCCGACATGCAGGTCCTCGAGTTCGACGCGGCGACGCCCGGCGAATCGCTGGGCGCACGGCTAGCCAGGCTTCGCGCCGATCCGGATGTCGAGTTCGCGGAACCCGACCAGCGGCGCTATGCGCACGCCACGCCGAGCGACACACTGTTCCCGGGGCAATGGTACCTGCAGAACTCCGTCGCGACCCCGAGCGCCGTGGATGCGATCAGCGCCTGGGACCTCACGACAGGAAGCACCGGTGTCGTCGTCGCCGACCTCGATACGGGCGTGCGTTACGAACACCCCGACCTCATGGCAGCCAACCTGGGCGGCCGATTGTTGCCGGGATTCGACTTCGTCAGCGATCGGGCGACGGCCAACGACGGTGACGGCTGGGATGCGGATCCGTCGGATCCGGGCGACTGGATCACCACGCTCGAGTCCACGACCTCCACGTTCAATGGATGCACGCCTACCGACAGTTCGTGGCACGGCACCCGCACCGCCGGGATCATCGGTGCGCTGACGAACAACTCGCGTGGCGTGGCCGGACTCGGCTGGAGCGGCTGGTTGCTCCCCGTGCGCGTGCTCGGCAAGTGCGGCGGGTCCGATTCGGACATCCTGAGCGGAATGCTCTGGGCCGGCGGCATCGCCGTGGCCGGCGCCCCGGCGAATCCATATCCGGCCCGCGTCATCAACCTGAGCCTCGGTGGCTCGGGTTCGTGCCCGCAGAGCTATCGCGACGTGATCAACCAGCTGGCGGCGCGCGGGGTCCTCGTCGTCGCTTCCGTGGGCAACGAGGGCGGATACGTGGACGCGCCGGCGAACTGTCCGGGCGTGGCGGGGATCGGCGCGATCCGGCACGCGGGCACGAAGGTCGGTTTCAGCAATCTCGGGCCCGAAGTCGCGTTGAGTGCGCCGGGCGGCAACTGCGTGAATATCGGCGCCGGCCAGCCGTGCCTGTATTCGATCGACACGACGACGAATCTCGGTGCGCAATCGCCCGGCGCCAACGGTTACACCGACCAGTACAACTTCAACGTCGGCACGAGTTTCTCGGCGCCGATCGTTTCGGGCATCGTCGGCCTGATGCTGTCGGTCAACGGTGGGCTCACGCCGGCGCAGACGATCGCCCGACTGCAGGAAGGCGCGACGCGTCCGTTCCCAACCTCGAGCGACCCGACGGTGCCGGTGTGCCACGTCCCGACCAGTTCGGCGGACCTGCAGACCTCGGAATGCGTCTGCACGACCGCGACCTGCGGCGCAGGCATGGCCAGTGCGTTCGGTGCGGTGCGTGCCGCCCTGCGGCCGATTGCGGCGGTCGCGCTGCCCACCACGGTCTCGCCCGGGCAGAACGTCGTGATCCGCGGTGGTGGCAGCGGTGCGGCGTGCAGTCGCAGCGTGACGAGCTATGCGTGGACCATCGTGAACGGCGGCCCGGCTCCGCCGCCCACACGCGGGCTGCTCACCGCGCGCATCAA
>JBBIVG010000199.1:0-6599 GCA_037439865.1 Nevskiaceae bacterium | reverse complement strand
TCCGTCATCCTGCAGGTGGGCTCCTTCAAGCTGCGCGGCAAGCGCATCTTCCGCATGGCGCCCATCCACCACCACTACGAACTCAAGGGCTGGGCCGAGCCGAAGGTGATCGTGCGCTTCTGGATCATCACCGTGATCCTCGTGCTGATCGGTCTCGCGACGCTGAAGCTGAGATGAGCGCCGCAACCCCGAATCTCGCCGCTCTCGAACCGGGAACCCGGGCGCTCGTGCTCGGCCTCGGTCGCACGGGGCTCTCGAGTGCGCGCTACCTCGACCGCAAGGGCCTGCAGGTCCGTGTCGCCGACACGCGCAGCCAGCCGCCCGGCATCGAGGCCCTGCGCGAGCAGGTGCCGCAGGCCGAGGTGCGCACCGGTGCATTCGAGACCGGGCTGCTCGACGGCGTCGCGCAGGTCGTGATCTCCCCGGGCCTGTCGCTGCGCGAGCCGATCGCGGCGGAGGCGATGAGCCGCGGCCTGCCGGTCGTGGGCGACATCGAGCTCTTTGCGCGCGAGGCGCGCGCGCCGGTCGCGGCGATCACGGGCACGAACGGCAAGAGCACCGTCACCGCACTGCTCGCCGAGCTCGCGAACGCGGCCCGCTGCAGCGCCGTCGCGGGCGCCAACCTCGGCGAGCCCGCGCTCGACCTCCTCGAGCGGCCGGTGCCGGACCTGTACGTGCTCGAGCTGTCGAGCTTCCAGCTCGAGACGACCCATTCGCTCGAGGCCGCGACCGCCACCGTGCTGAACGTGACGCCCGATCACATGGATCGCTACGACTCGCTCGCGGACTACGCGGCGGCCAAGGCGCGCATCTACGACCGGTGCGAGGTGGCCGTCGTCAACGCGGACGATCCGGTCGTGCGCGAGATGCCGCGTGCCGGCCAGCGCGTGATCTCGTTCAGCCTGGAGGACGCGAGCGCGGACTACAGCCTGGCCCGTTCGCCGGTCCCGACGCTGGCGTGCCGAGGGGAGCCGCTGCTGCCGGTCGCCGGCATGCGCCTGCAGGGGCTGCACAACGTCGCCAACGCGCTCGCCGCACTCGCGATGTGCGAGGCGCTCGAACTGCCGCGCGGCCCGGTCCTCGAGGCGCTGGGCACCTTCGGCGGATTGGCGCACCGCGCCCAGTGGGTGGCCGACGTGTCGGGCGTGCGCTACGTGAACGACTCCAAGGGCACGAACGTCGGGGCGACGATCGCCGCGGTCTCCGGCATGGCCGGGCCGCTCGTGCTGATCGCGGGCGGTGACGGCAAGGGCCAGGACTTCGCTCCGCTGCGCGATGTGTTCCGCGGCAAGGTGCGGCACGTGGTCCTGATCGGCCGTGACGCGCCGGCGCTCGCGGCCGCGCTCGACGGCGTCTGCAGCACGGCATTCGCCGGCGACATGCGGGCCGCCGTGCATGCAGCGCGCGCCGCGGCCACCGAGGGAGACACGGTGCTCCTGTCGCCCGCGTGCGCCAGCCTCGACATGTTTCGCGATTACGCCCACCGCGGCGACGAATTCGCCGCGGCCGTGAGGAGCCTCGCCGGATGACGACGACGACCATGTCCTACGCCCGCTCCACCGGCCAGCCGCGACGCTTCGTGTTCGACGGGTGGCTGATCGGCACGGTGTCGGCGCTGCTGCTCGTCGGGCTGATCATGGTCGCCTCCGCGTCGGTCGGGGTGTCCGAACACGAGACGGGCAACCCGTTCCTCTACTTCGAGCGCCAGCTCGTCTACGTGCTGGTGGGGCTCGTCGCGGCGCTGGTCGCGATGGCGATCCCGACGAGCTTCTGGGAAAAGCACTCGATCTTCCTGCTCGGCGGCGCGTTCGTGCTGCTGGTGCTCGTGCTGGTGCCGGGCATCGGCCACGAGGTGAACGGCAGCCGCCGCTGGGCCCGGCTCGGCATCATGAACTTCCAGGTGTCGGAGCTCGCGCGCGTGATGCTGCTCACCTACATCGCGAGCTACGCCGTACGCCGCTCCGAGGAGCTGTGCTCGAGCTTCAAGGGCTTCATGAAACCGGTCGCCGTGCTCGGCGCGGCCGCGGTGCTGCTGCTCGCGGAACCGGACTTCGGCGCGGCGACGGTGCTGATGGCGACGGGACTCGCGGTGCTGTTCCTCGCCGGCGTGCGGCTGCACCACCTGCTCGTGCCGGTCGTGCTCGGCGTCGCGGGCATGGCGGTGCTCGCGGTGACCTCGTCGTATCGCATGCGCCGGCTCACGGCCTTCCGCAACCCGTGGGAGGACCCGTTCGACAGTGGCTTCCAGCTCGTGCAGTCGCTGATCGCCATCGGCCGCGGCGAGTGGTTCGGCGTGGGGCTCGGCTCCAGCGTGCAGAAGCTCTTCTACCTTCCCGAGGCGCACACGGACTTCGTGTTCGCCGTGCTCGCGGAGGAGCTCGGCGTCGTGGGCGTCGTCGCGGTGGTGGGTCTCTTCGCACTGCTCGTCGGCCGCGCGCTCGAGATCTCGCGCAAGGCCGCCGACGCCGGGCTCGCCTTCCAGTCGTATGTGGCCGCATCGATCGGCATCTGGCTCGGCCTGCAGGCGTTCGTGAACATCGGCGTGAACATGGGCCTGCTCCCGACCAAGGGGCTCACGCTGCCGCTGCTGTCGTACGGCGGCAGCAGCATGCTGGTCACGCTCGGCGTGATGGGGCTGCTGCTCAGGATCCACCACGAGACGCAGATGTCGGGCCGCTCGGCCGTGAGTCGCGAGGCGCGGCGCGAATGACGCGGCGGACCGCAATGATCATGGCGGGCGGCACCGGCGGACACGTGTTCCCGGCTCTCGCGACGGCGCGCGTCCTGCGCGGCCGCGGCTTCGACATCGTCTGGCTCGGCACGCAGCGCGGCATCGAGTCGCGCCTGGTCCCGGCCGAGGGCATCCCGGTCGAGTGGCTCAGCGTGAGCGGGCTGCGCGGCAAGGGGATCCTGGCGCTGCTCGCCGCGCCCTTCCGGCTCACGGTGGCGCTCGTCCAGGCATTGCGCGCCGTGCGACGGCATCGCCCGGCCGTGGTGCTCGGCGCCGGCGGATTCGCCTCGGGCCCGGGCGGCGTCGCGGCGTGGCTGCTCCGGCGGCCGCTCGTGGTGCACGAGCAGAACGCCGTGGCCGGACTGACCAATCGCGTGCTCGCGCGACTCGCGGATCGAGTGCTCGAAGGCTTCCCGGGCAGCTTCGGCGCAGGGGTGAAGGCCGAGCGCGTGGGCAACCCGGTGCGCCCCGAGATCGCCGAAGTGGCGCCGCCCGAGCGCCGCTATCCCGGCCGCGAAGGCCGTGCGCGATTGCTCGTCTTCGGCGGCAGCCAGGGCGCGGCGCGACTGAACGCCGTGGTGCCGGCTGCGATCGCCGAACTGCCGGTCGCGCTGCGCCCCGACGTGCTGCACCAGACCGGCGCGCGCGGCGTCGAGGAAACCGCGACCGCCTACCGGTCGCGCGGCATCGAGGCGGACGTGCGTGCATTCATCGACGACATGGCGGGCGCGTACGGCTGGGCCGACCTCGCCGTGTGCCGTTCCGGCGCGTTGACCGTGGCGGAACTCGCTGCGGCGGGCGTGCCCGCGGTGCTCGTGCCGTTCCCGGCCGCGGTGGACGACCACCAGACGCGCAATGCGCGTTACGTCGTCGGTGCGGGCGCGGCCGTGCTGCTGCCCGAGTCCGGGCTCACGCCGCTCACGCTCGCGGCGAAGCTGCGCGAGCTCCTCGAGGCGGGACGTCCGCGGCTGATGCAGATGGCGCTGGCGGCGCGGGCCACGGCGATCACCGATGCGGACCAGCGCCTGGCGGACGCCTGCGTCGCGGCGGCGGGAGGTGCTGCGTGAAGGACAGCATGCGTCGCATCCACAGGATCCACTTCGTCGGCATCGGCGGCAGCGGCATGAGCGGCATCGCCGAAGTGCTGCTCAACCTCGGCTACGCGGTGCAGGGGTCCGACCTCAAGGCCGGCGAGGCGACCCGGCGGCTCGAGAAGCTCGGCGCGCGGGTCATGGTCGGCCATCGCGCCGAGAACGTGACCGGCGCCGACGTGGTCGTCGTGTCGAGCGCGATCAACACGGAGAACCCGGAGGTCGCGCACGCCCTCGCGCAGCGCATCCCGGTCGTGAAGCGCGCCGAGATGCTCGGCGAGCTGATGCGCTTCCGTTACTCGATTGCCGTGGCCGGCACGCACGGCAAGACCACGACCACGAGCCTCGTCGCGAGCGTGCTCGCCGAGGGTGGCGAGGACCCGACGTTCGTGATCGGCGGGCGGCTCAAGAGTGCCGCCGCCAATGCGCGGCTCGGGGCGGGACGTTACCTCGTCGCCGAGGCCGACGAGAGCGATGCGTCGTTCCTGCACCTGCAGCCGATGATCGCCATCGTCACCAACGTGGACGCCGACCACCTCGGCACGCACGGTGGCGACTTCGGCCGACTCAAGGCGAGCTTCGTCGGTTTCCTGCACAACCTGCCGTTCTACGGTCTCGCGATCATCTGTGCGGACGACGCGGAGGCCGCGGCGTTGATTCCGCAGATCTCGCGCCCCTACCTCACGTATGGCTTCGCCGAGTCGGCGGACGTGCGCGTGGCGAACGTCGTGCGCAAGGGCGGCCAGTCCACGTTCGACGTACTGCGGCCGGGCCGGCCGTCGCTCGCGGTCACGCTGAACCTGCCGGGCCGTCACAACGTGCTGAACGCGCTCGCCGCGATCTGCGTCGCGACCGAGCTCGAGATCGACGACGCCTCGATCCAGCGTGCGCTCGCCGGCTTTCAGGGCATCGACCGTCGCCTGCAGTGGCTCGGCGACGTGGACGGGCCGTTCGGGCGCGTCACGATCGTGGACGACTACGGCCATCACCCCACGGAGGTGGCGGCAACGCTCGACGCCGCACGCCAGGGCTGGCCGGACAGGCGCATCGTGCTCGTCTTCCAGCCGCACCGTTACACGCGCACGCGCGACCTGCTCGACGAGTTCGCGCAAGTGCTTTCGACTGCGGACTCGTTGCTCGTGGCAGAGGTTTACCCGGCTGGCGAGGCGCCGATCCCCGGCGCCGACGGCAAGGCGTTGTGCCGCGCGATCCGCTCGCGCGGGCGCGTCGAGCCCGTGCTGCTCAAGTCGCTCGATGAGCTGCCGCAGGCGCTCGCCGGCGTGGCGCGCGACGGCGACGTGGTGCTGATGATGGGCGCCGGCAGCATTGGGGCCGCGGCGCAGGAACTGCCGGCCGCGCTGCAGAAGCTTGCGGCACAGGGAGATCGGAAATGACGTTCGGGGCGCATCGCATCCGGGATCCGCGCGAGTTCGGTCGCGTCGCCGTGCTCATGGGTGGCACCTCGTCCGAACGCGAAGTCTCGCTCGACTCCGGCCGCAACGTGCTCGAGGCGCTCGTGCGTCGCGGCGTGGACGCGGCCGCGGTGGACGGCATTCCCGAGCTCGTCCGGCAGCTCACGGCGCCGGAAGGGCGCCGCTTCGACCGCGTTTTCAACATCCTGCACGGTCATCACGGCGGAGGGGAGGACGGCATCGTCCAGGGACTGCTCGAGGCGCTCGGCGTGCCGTACACCGGATCGGGCGTGCTCGGCTCGGCGCTCTCGATGGACAAGATCCGCACGAAGCAGGTGTGGCTGTCGCTCGGGCTGCCCACGCCGGGCTACGTGAGCCTCGAGCGCGGCGACGACGTCGTCGCGGCCGCGCACAAGCTCGGCCTGCCGGTGATCGTGAAGCCGGCGTGCGAGGGCTCGAGCGTCGGCGTGACGCGCTGCTTCCGGGACACGGACCTGCCGGCCGCCGTCGAACTCGCGGCGCGCTACCCCGGGCCGCTGCTCGTCGAGCAGCTGATCGAGGGCGACGAGTACACCGTCGGCATCCTCGGCGTGGACGCGCTGCCCTCGATCCGCATCGTGCCGGCGGGCGAGTACTACGACTATCACGCCAAGTACGTGGCCGAGGACACGCAGTACCTCTGCCCGGGCGCGAGCGGCGCCGCCGAACAGGAATTCGGCAGCCTCGCGCTCGCCGCGTTCCTCGCCGTCAACTGCAGCGGCTGGGGCCGCGTGGACTTCATGCGCGACCGCGCAGGGAAACCGTGGCTGCTCGAGGTGAACACCGCGCCCGGCATGACGAGCCACTCGCTGGTGCCGAAAGCCGCGCGGCAGCGGGGCGTCGAGTTCGACGACCTGGTCTGGCTCGTGCTCGAGACGAGCCTCGAGCCGCGCAGGAGCTGAGGGCGACGCATGACACTGCCCTGGAAGAAGCGCAATCGCCGGCAGGCCACGCAGGGGGAGCCGAGCCTCCTCGAGCGCCTGAACTGGCGCGCGCTCGCCGCGGCCGCCGCCATCGTCGCCGGCTGCGTGGTCGTGGCCATGCTGCTCATGATGGCGCTCGACCGGCCGGTCCGGCGCGTGCTGGTGGAGGGCGCGTTCCTGCGCGTCTCTCCTCCCGAGATCGAGAGCGCGGTGAGCGAAGTGGTGAAGGGCGGGCTCGCGTCGGTGGACCTCGACGGCGTGCGCGACCGCATCGAGCGCATCGACTGGGTGGATCGCGCCGTCGTGCAGCGGCGCTGGCCAGACGCCCTGCGCGTGGTCGTCACCGAGCAGGTCGCGGCTGCGCGCTGGAACGAGGCGGGACTCCTGAACGCGCGCGGCGAGC
>JBBIVG010000198.1:5813-6648 GCA_037439865.1 Nevskiaceae bacterium | reverse complement strand
CGTGACCGTCCACCTTCACCTTCCGCCATTCCTGCCGCAGCACGCCCTTCGCGTCGAGCAGGAACGTGCTCCGCTCGACGCCCATGTATTTCCTGCCGTACAGGCTCTTCTCCTTCCACACGTCGAAGAGCGCGCACACCTTCTTGTCCTCGTCGCTCAGGAGCTCGAACGGGAACTCGTACCTGGCCTTGAACTTGTCGTGCGAGGCGAGGCTGTCCGGAGACACGCCGACGACCCCCGTCTCGCCTTGACGAACTGCGCGTGCAGGTCGCGGAAGGCGATACCTTCCTTGGTGCAGCCCGAAGTGCTGTCCTTGGGGTAGAAATAGATGACGAGGTTCTTGCCCGCCGCCGACGAGAGCTTGAAGGGCTTGCCCCCGGTCGAGGGGAGCGTGAAATCCGGGACTTTCCTGCCGGGTGCAGCGGTCTTATCTGCCATGTGGCCTCATGCCTTGAGGGGTTCGAGGATCGCGTCGAGGTTCATGTGGTCGCGCAGGTCGAGGAACTCCTCGCGCAGTGCCGCGATGTGGATGCGTGTCGGCACGTGCACCACCATGTACACGGAGAACATCGGCGCGCCGGTGTGCGCCGCGTTGTAGGTGCGGGTCGAGATGTCGCCGATGTCGATGCCGCGCGAGGAGAAGAAGCCCGCCAGGGCGTGCAGGACCCCCGGCTGGTCGAGGCACACGACGTCCACGGTGTAGGACACCATGTCGGCGCGCGGCGGCCGCGGCTCCGTCCGGCGCGTCGTGATCGTGAGCCCGGAGGTCTCCCCGAGTTTCTGGAGCTCGGTCTCGAGCTTCGACAGGGTGTGCCAGTTCCCCGCGACCAGCATG
>JBBIVG010000198.1:2723-5761 GCA_037439865.1 Nevskiaceae bacterium | reverse complement strand
GACGTTGCCGCCACAATCGACGACGACGCGGGTCAGGTCGTAGACGAGCCCGGTTCGGTCATTGCCGATTGCGGAAATCGCGATGAGCTGCTTCATGGGTTGCGACGTGAAGTTTAGCGGGCCGCGCCGTCCACGTACACGCGGGGTTTATTTGCGTCGCGCGCCGGCGCTTGAGTAGCATCGAGAGCGGAGGGTCGAGGGGCACGAAATGTTCAAGGGCAGCATCCCGGCGCTGGTCACGCCCATGCGTGGCGACGGCGCGATCGATTTCGAGGCCTGGGACCGCCTGATCGATTTCCACCTCGCCGAGGGTTCCGACGCCGTCGTGGTCGGCGGAACGACCGGCGAATCTCCGACCCTCGAGCGCAACGAACTCGAGGAACTGGTCCGGCGGGCGAAGGCCCGCGTCGGCGGACGGATCCCCGTCATCGCGGGCAGCGGAACGGCAGGAACGTCCAAGAGCGTCGGTCTCTCGCGTGCGTGCGAGGCGGCGGGGGCCGACGCCCTGCTGGTGGTGACGCCGTATTACAACCGGCCGACGCAGGAAGGCCTCTTCCAGCACTTCACGGCGATCGCCGACGCGGTCGGCATTCCACTCATCCTCTACAACGTGCCTGGACGGACCGCCTGCGACATGCTGCCAGCGACGATAGCGCGGCTCTCCCGGCATCCGCGCATTGCGGCGGTCAAGGAGGCGACCGGCGACGTCTCGCGCGGCGCAGAAGTATTGAAGCTGTCGCGCAAGGGTTTCGTGCTGCTGAGCGGTGACGACGCGACCGCGGCGGCGCTGATGAAAGTCGGGAGCCAGGGCGTGATTTCCGTGACGGCGAACGTAGCGGCCCGGGCGATGCACGAGGTCTGCATGGCCGGCCTGCGCGGCGCACACGACGAAGCCGCGACCCTCGACGCGCGGCTCGCGGCCCTGCACGGAACCCTGTTCGTCGAGCCGAACCCGATCCCTGTGAAGTGGGCCGTGCATCGGATGGGGCTGATCGGGCCGACGCTGCGGCTGCCCCTGGTTCCGCTGTCGGAGGCGAACCACGCGGCGGTCGAGTCCGCAATGCGGGCGGCAGGCGTCGTCGCGGGCTGATAAAGGCGGACTTTCCCGGTCTCGGCCGAACGTGTAGTCTCTTCGGCCCCCAGCGGAGAGGTGGCCGAGTGGTCGAAGGCGCTGGACTGGAATTCCAGTTACATCTCAACGGGTGTACGTGGGTTCGAATCCCACCCTCTCCGCCAGAAAACAGTCAAACGCCCCGTGAGGGGCGTTTGCGTTTTCGGGGCCGAGGGTGGGCATGAGAATCCACGGGACGTGGGTTCGACAAATCGGCGATGCCGATTTGCACGCCCTCGACGCGTCAGCCGTCGCGGGCGCCCCAACGGGGCGAGGCACGCCGCGGCGTGCCGAGTGAATCCCACCCTCTCCGCCAAGCCGCACGCAACGCCCCGTCGGGGGCGTTGTCGTTTCCTGCCCAGAGAGCGCGGACTTCGGGACGGACGTGACCTTATCGGATACGGATCCGCACGTTCGTCAGGCGCCCTCCTGCTTCTGTCGCCTCGTACTGGAAGGCAGCGCCGTCCTCGAGCCACCCGTAGGACGAGATGTGCAGCATCGTCTGCACGGCCGCTCCGGCCGGGTGCAGCGTCTCCTCGAAGAAGGTCGCATAGCCTTTACGCAGTGAAGGCATTCCCGCGAGTTCTGCGATGGTTATCCCGGGCAGCGCGGCGTTGAAGTCCTGCACCGACACGAACCAGACCGGGACGGCACCGTTGCCGAACAGCTTTGACTGCATCGGCCCGGTGTCTACGCCATCCTTCCAGATTTCCAGGCCGTGCACCGTCAACGGGCAAGCAAAGATCGCCGGAATGTTCGCGAAGTCGAAGAAATTGAGCAGATTGAAGTTTGCCCGGACGCATGCGGGCTCCCGGTAGAACGCGACGGCAACCCACTCGTCCGTCGTGTGGACGAACCCTCGCTCCAGTCGGGCGTAGAACGGACCGCCTGCGCTCTGGTCGGGGACGACGTATCGTTCGATTGCCCCGACCGTCTGGCCAAGCAGGCTCGCAGCAGCCACAAAGACAGCAGCCAGACCGCAACGAACGACGATGCATCGACGGGACGCACGATGATGCGACATGGTATTTCTCCCCTGGGGCGACATGCCCGACACTCGGTTCACCGCCCGGCCGGGTGCCCGTGTCGTCCTTGTCGGTTTCGCCGCAGAGGGCGACCGGCAACCCGCCGGATCTGGGCATGCATATCTCGCCAGCGTCGCCGTCGGACAATACGCACAAGTGGAAGGCAACCGGTTGTCACATTCTGCCGACGCGAACTACGTCGGCCACCGCAACTCGCGATGCGAGCATGCGCGTAGGGCAAACTGCGTCCCCATGCGCTCGGGTCCCGTCCTCGTCGCTTTCATCGCCCTTGCGACGGCCGCCTGCCATGGACCGTCGTCGCCCGAGCGATTCGACGGCCACACGATGGGGACGACCTACAGCATCACCGTCACACGGCTGCCCGACGTCGTGCGTCGAGAGGCCCTGCAGTCCGCGATCGACTCGGTGCTCGCAGACGTCAACGAGCATCTCTCGACCTACGATCCCGCGAGCGAGATCTCCACATTCAATGCAAGTCGCGCCACGACGCCGATGGCGGTCTCGCCAGAATTCGCGGCCGTCGTGAAGATCGCAAGGGACGTGAGCATGGCCTCATCCGGGGCGTTCGACATCACGGTCGGGCCGCTCGTCCGTGCCTGGGGGTTCGGTGAGACCGCGCCTGGCGCCCGCGCGCCGGCGGATCCCGACCCTGCGCTGATCGCGCGACTGCAGGCGGAGGTTGGCTTCGACAAACTGATGCTCGCGGCGGACGGACGATCGCTGCGCAAGGCGGTTGCTGCCTTGCAGCTGGACGTCAACGGAATTGCGCCGGGATACGCTGTGGACCTGATCGGGCAGCGCTTCAAAGCGCTCGGCGTCCAGGACTATCTGATCGAACTCGGCGGCGAGATCCGCGCGCGTGGGCGAAGCCCGACCGGTCG
>JBBIVG010000198.1:0-2704 GCA_037439865.1 Nevskiaceae bacterium | reverse complement strand
GGCGGTGGAGGCGCCGCTGAGCGGCGAACGAAAGCCGTACGCGATCGTGGAACTCGCGGGCGCCGGTGTCTCTACATCAGGCGACTATCGGGATTTCCGCATGGAGGGGGGGCGCCGCCTGTCACACACCATCGATCCGCGCACCGGCAGGCCGATCGCGCATCGGCTTGCCTCAGTGTGCGTCGTGCATCCATCGGCGGCCTACGCCGATGCCTACGCGACCGCTCTGATGGTCCTGGGTCCGGACGATGGCATGGCGCTGGCACGCAAACTCGGCCTCGCAGTGCTCTTCATCGAGCACTCGGCGGACGGCAGCGGCTTTGCCGAGCGTTCCACACCTGAATTCGCGCGGTTGCGTCGGCCGCTCGACTGACGGCTATCATCGGCCCATGACCGGCCCGCACCCGACCCGGATCCGCCGCCGACCCCATCTTGCGCCGATCCTGGTGCCGCTCCTCGCCGTCCTGGCTGCCGGAGCGGGCATCTTCTGGATCGGTACCTGGGCACAGACGACGGTCGTGATCCTCGTGCGCCACGCAGAGACCGAGCCGGTCGCCTCCGGCGATCCAGACCTGAGCAAAGCGGGCGAGGCGAGGGTGAAGGGCCTGGGTGAATACCTTGCCGGGATCCTGTCGGGCGGCAAGGTCGACTACCTCTATGCCGCCGACACCCGGCGCGCCCAGCAGACGGCAGCGCCCATCGCCAACCAGTTCAAGCTGCCCATCAACCTGCTCTCGAGCAGCGACTGGGCGGGTCTCGCGAGCCGGATCAAGCGGGAGCACCGCGGCAAGACCATCGCCGTGGTCGGTTACGCCAGCACGATTCCGGGTGTGTTGAGCGAACTGAGCGCCACCAGCGTGGCCCTGTCCGAGGACGAGTACGACTCGATCTTCCTCGTCGTGGTGCCGAGTCCCGGGCCGACACGGGTTTTCAGGCTGAGCTACGGTCCGCCGACGGTACCGCCACGTACGGCTCCGTAGCCAGCCTGCACGCCAGCCGGATCAGTGATTGTTCGTCGAGCTTTATAACCTAATCTATTGTTCTTATTGCACTATGCCTTTGCTCCAGCCTCCATCGCCCGTCGCACGAAGGCTTCGTGGGCGCCGATCCGGAGGTCGGCGAGGACGGAGTCCTGGATGCGCCCGTCCCTGCCGATGAGATACGTGCCCCGGCGCACACCGAAGCCTAGCGGACCGTCGAGTTCGTAGGCCTTCACGACTGCCTTGTCCGGGTCCGCGAGCAGCGGGAAGTTGAGGCCGTGCTGCTCGGCGAAGCGGCGGTGCGAGTCGACGTCCTGGGGACTGACCCCAACCACGCGCAATTTCGCCCGCAGCAGGTCCTGGTGCAGGTCGCGGAAACTGCAGGCTTCCTTCGTGCAACCCGGCGTGAAGTCGGCCGGATAGAAGTAAAGGATCAGCGGGCCGTCCTTGAGCAGCGACTTGAGCGTGTGCCGCTTGCCGGCCTGGTCCGCGAGTTCGAAATCCGGCGCCTTCTGGCCGTTTGCGAGCATGATCAATCTCCCTCGGCCCGTCGGACGGCGCCGGACATGTCCACTTCCATCACCAGGTACCCGGCGTCTGCCATGCCGCAGTTCCGGTAGGTTCTCTGGGCCCTTTCGTTGTCGCGGTCCACATAGAGTCGCAGTCCGCAGACCGCCGGGTCCGCCTTCGCGAGGTCTTCGATGTGGCGGTACAGGGCGCGGAACACGCCGATGCGGCGCGCGACCGGCGCCACGTAGACGCTCTGCAGCCACCAGAACGTGCCGTTGCGCCAGTCGCTCCACTCGTAGGTGAACATGGCCTGGCCGACGACGTTCGCTTCCACCTCGGCCACGAAAAAGCGGCCGAGCGCGGGATCGTCGAACACGGCCCGCACGCCACGCTGCACGGTTTCCGGGTCGAGGTGCTTGTGCTCGGCCTCGAGCGCCATGGCGACGTTGCCAGCCACGAGGATGTCGATATCCGCTGGACCAGCGGACCGGACGGTGATGCTCATTGGCCGATCATACCGCCGGCGAACGCGCTGGTTGCGGGGCGCCGACCCGGTGCTACAATGCGCGCCCCTCGTGGGGCGGTAGCTCAGCTGGGAGAGCGTCGCGTTCGCAATGCGAAGGTCGAGGGTTCGATCCCCTTCCGCTCCACCACCATACGACGGCCGGGTCCCTGACCCGGCCGTTTTCGTTTCCTGCCGAGGCGCGCTGGCCCCTGTCTCCGGCGGGCCGGTACACTTCCACCTCGCGCGCCCCGGTAGCTCAGTGGATAGAGCAACCGCCTCCTAAGCGGTAGGTCGTCGGTTCAACTCCGGCCCGGGGCGCCATCGACGCCCACCGTCATCGCCGCCGGCCTGGCGAGCGTCTGGTACACGACGCAATATCGTTCGGTCAGGCGCATCAAGGTCGCCACTTCGTCTTCGCTCGCGTCCGTGTCGAGCGTGACGAGCAGGCGAATGGACTGGAATCCGACCGCAACGTCCTTTGCGACGCCCAGCGTGCCTCGGAAATCGAGTTCCCCCTCGGCCCGGAGGGTTGCATCCCGGAGTTCCAGCCCGAGCGCCGTCGCGACCGCTTTGAGCGTCACCCCAGCGCAGGCGACCAACGCTTCGAGCAGCATGTCGCCGGAGCACGCCGCCAGGCCGTTGCCGCCGGTCGCGGGGTGCAGGCCCGCAGTGACCAGGGCCTTCCCGGTCTCCACGCGGCAGGTCACGC
>JBBIVG010000197.1:0-6690 GCA_037439865.1 Nevskiaceae bacterium | reverse complement strand
CCGAAGTGGGTGATGACGGCCCTGATCATGGCGGCGGTGGCCGGCTTCCCGATCGCCGTCGCGCTCGCCTGGTTCCTCGAAATGGGCGATCAGGGCGTCGCGGTCGATACCGCAGCCGATGGTGCCTCCCGACCCTCGACGCGTGGCCTTCGGCATTACGCGGACGCGATCGTAATCGGCGCGCTGCTCATCGCTGTCGTCGTGCTCGCGGTCCGGCAGTCGGACCTCGGCAGGCCCAAGCCGCCGGCGAGTCCTGCCATCGCCGTGCTGCCGTTCGAGAACCAGAGCGGCGATCCCGAGCAGGAGTACTTCTCCGACGGACTCGCTGACGAAATGCTGGAGCGCCTCGGCCGCGTCCCGGGCCTCAGGGTGATTGCCCGCTCGTCTTCATTCAGCTTCAAGGGCAAGGACGTCGACGCCAGGACGATCGCGGAGAAGCTCGGTGTCACGACCATCCTCGAAGGCAGCGTGCGGCGCGACGGGAAGCGTCTCAAGCTTTCGGCGCGGCTCATCGACGGGGCCACCGGGCAGCAGGCCTGGTCCGGAAGTTTCGATCGCGAGATGACGGACCTGTTCGACGTGCAGGCGGAGCTCGCGCGTGCCGTCGTCGACGCAATCGTTCCTGCCGCGCGCGGCGAAGTCACGAAGGCTGCGACGCCGACGACGGATCTGAATGCCTACGATCTCTATCTACTCGCGAAGGCGCAGCTCGTGCTCCGGACCCCCGACGGAATCCAGAAGTCCGTGGAACTCAGCCGGCAGGCCGTCGAGCTCGACCCGGGCTTTGCGCGCGCCCACGCTCACCTGGCAAGTTCGCTGCTCTTCCAGCGAAGCTATTTCGGCCACACGCCGGAGGAGCAAGCCGCGATGCTGCGCGACGCCGAGTCGTCGGCACATCGTGCGCTGGCTCTCGATCCCGACCTTTCGGAGGCGCACGACGCGTACGCAAACGTGCTGCGCGACACGCGACAACCCGGCGCCGAGGACGAGTACCGACGAGCGCTCGACCTCAACCCGAACAATGCCGCCGCCTGGCACGACTATTCCGTTTTCCTGGGGAATTTCGCGCATCGAGAGGCGGACTCCGCGCGCGCGACGAAACGCAGCCTCGAGTTGGACCCGCGGCAGCCGACGACTTGGGCGAACTACCTGAACCACGTCGCGGCGCACGATCGCCCGCATCTGCGGCAGGAGGTGGAACGCGCCATACGCACGGTCGGCGACATGCCGGGCGCGCTCGGCCGACTGCCGTTCATCGACTGGTCCCGCGACCGGGCGGGAATACACGAGCAGTTCGCCACGTGGAGGTCGCGCCTTGCACGCGTGCCCGGTGGGATCGAGGAGTTGCCCACGCTCCCTGATGCAGCGCTGCGAGGATTCCCGCTCGAGATACTGCAGGACGGGTTGTCGCAGGAGAGAACAGCACCGGTCAATGGAGGCATATCACCGTGGCTCGCGCGGTTCCGGGCGTGGGAACTCGTGGACCCCGAACGCGCGATCGCGGCGCTGCCGGCGCCCGGTGACAGGCCGCGGCACGGCGAGCACTTCGCGGGCTGGTCCGCGTATCCCGTGATCGAGAAGCATCTGCTGGCGGACGCACTGGGCAGGACCGGCGCGTGGCAGGAGCTCAATCGCGTCCTGGCTTCGTTGCTGGAAGCCGCTGGAGCCAATCAATCCGATGCGCGGCGTGTCGTCGCCTTCTGGTACGCCGTACAGGGTCGCTATGCCGAGGCTGCGGAGTCGTTGAAGAAATCCGGGCCCTTCCCGGACGACTGGGTACCGCCGGTGCTGGGCGGCGATGCGAATCACGGCATGATCGAGACCGCACAGGTGCGGGTCCTGCGGGGGACGGGCAAGCAGGGGGAGGCAAGGCGCCTGGCGAGCCAACTGCTCGAGCAACTGCGCACGAAGCGCGCGGCTGCGGGTCCGGGTTGCCGGGTCCCCGGCGAGGACGACACGCTGCGATTTGCCGCGCTGGCCGCCAACGAAGGGTTCAAGGACGAAGCTGTCGCCGCGCTGCAGGAGGCAATGCGCTGCGGCGAACTCCCGTTCAGTTTCGAGCCCGGGCTTCCCTGGTTCCGGAGCCTCGAAGGCGACCCCGCCTACGACGAACTCGTCCGCGAGCGCGAGCGGCGCATCGCCACAATCCGTGCGGAGATGTCGCGGCTCGAGAGCGAGCCGGACACGCTGACCGTGGCGCCGCGATGACCCGCTCGGCGGGCCGGCCGCCGTGGGACCATGTAATCTCCCGGGCGTGAACAGGGGGGAAGCATCCGGAGGGCGGCCGCCGTCGGGCGGCCTGCTGCATCGCCTGCGGGAGCGAGGCGTCCTGCGCGTTGCGGCGAGCTATGCCGTAATCGCGTGGCTGCTGCTCCAGATCGCCTCGGTCGTCTTCGATCCGCTCGGCGTGCCGAAGTGGGTGATAACTGCGCTCATCATCGCGGCTGCCGTCGGCTTCCCGATCGCCATCGCCCTGGCGTGGGTCCTCGAAATCGGCGAGCGGGGCATCGAACTCGACACCGCCGCAGTGGGCGCACCCCGGCCCACGACGCGCGGGCTTCGCCATTACGCCGATGCGATCGTGATCGGCATCCTGCTGGTCGCGGTCGTCGCGCTGCTCGTCCGGCAGTCGGACATCGGCAAGCCGAAGGCTCCCGCCCATCCAGCCATCGCCGTGCTGCCGTTCGAGAACCTGAGCGGCGATCCGTCTCAGGAGTACTTCTCGGACGGCCTGGCTGAGGAAATGCTGGACAGGCTCGGGCGCGTACCCGGCCTGCGCGTGATCGCCCGGTCATCGTCGTTCGGCTTCAGGGGCCGGGACATCGACGCCAGGGAAGTTGCCGAGAAGCTCGGTGTCACCACGGTGCTCGAAGGCAGCGTGAGGCGGGACGGGAAGCGCCTCAAACTGAACGCGCGGTTGATCGACGGTGCCACCGGCCAGCAGGCCTGGTCCGGTAGCTTCGACCGCGAGATGACCGACGTCTTCGACGTGCAAGCCGAGCTGGCGAACGCGATCGTCAGCGCAATCATCCCGGCGGCGCGCGGAGCCGTGCCCGAGCACCCCGCTCCGCCGACGACGGACCTCAGCGCGTATGACCTTTACCTGCTGGCCCGCGCCCAGCTCGCCGTTCGCACGCCGAAGAACCAGCGCAAGTCGCTGGAGCTCATGGACCAGGCCGTTCAGATCGACCCGAATTTCGCGCTTGCACACGCGCACCGTGCGGCATCGCTGCTGCTGCTTCGCATGTACGACGATACGACTCCGGAGCAGAGGGACGCGTGGCTGCGCGAGGCCGAGGTCTCGGTGCACCGCGCGCTCGCGCTCGACCCGAATCTCTCGGAAGCGCATCGGGCATACGCCACCCTGCTGCGCGACAGCGGCCGGCCGGGGGCCGACGAGGAGTACAGGCGCGCCCTCGAATTGAACCCGAACAACGCCGTCGCCTGGCACGACTACGCCGTGTACCTGGGCAGCGTCGCTGCGCGCCACGACGAATCCGCTCGCGCGCTCCTGCGCTCAATGGAACTCGACCCGCGTCAGCCGAACGTCTGGGCCAACTACCTGCCCGACACCCTGGCGCCAGGCGGGAAGCGATATCGCGAGGAGGTCGCGCGCGCCATTCGTACCGTAGGAGACATACCGGATGCCCTGAACTTCATCGGCATCGGCGCTGCGCAATTCGGCTATCCGGTCGAGTCGATGAAGGTGGCGCTTGCGAAGCAGAGCCTGAAGGTCGACGAGGTCGCGAAGCCGTGGATCTTCTTCTACAGGGCGTGGCAGCCCGTCGATCTGGATCGCGCGACCGCGGCTTTGCCAGGTCCCGAGGCCGTGCCGGGCAATTCGTTCATGGGCGCGATTCGACTCTTTTCCGCGGTGGACATCGCCGGACTGAAGGGCGACTGGACTGCGCTCGACAGCCTATTGGCGGACGCGAGAGCCCAGGTCGGTGACGCGAGCCCGAACGTGCGCTCGGTGATGGCGTTCTGGCTCGCCGTGCAGGGCCGGTACGACGAAGCAGCCGCGTCGCTCGCGCTGGTTGGGCAGCTGCCTGACTGGGACGCCCCGGTCCGGCTCGGCGGCGATACGACCTATGGTTTGCTCGACGTCGCGGTGCTTCGCATCTACCGGGCGACCGGGCGAACCGCGGAGGCCTCGCGAATGGCGCAGGCGTTGCTTGGCACGCTTCGCAAGGATCGGCGCGCCGCCGGCCAGAGCTGCCAGTGGGACGGGTGGATGCGCTACGCCGGCGTGGCTGCCAACGAGGGACTGAAAGACGAGGCCGTGGATGCGCTGCAGGGTGCGATGCGCTGCTACGACCTCCCGTTCGGGTTTCGGCCGCAGCTGCCATGGTTTCGCAGTCTCGAAGGGTATCCGCCATACGACGAACTGCTGCGGGAGCGCGAGCGCCGGATCGAACGAATCCGCGCCGAGCTGGTCGGACTCCAGGGTAACGCCGCCGCGCAGTCGACGTCGGCAACTTTGCAGGGGCAGCCGTCGACAGGCTAGTCTCTCGTCCATTCCGCTACGGGGTCCGTCATGAGAACAGCGATCGGCATTCTGCTGGCCAGCGTGACCATTGCGTGGGCATCGCTCCTGTCCGCACAGGACGTGAACATCACGGCCCCGGTGCCCGAGCTCGAGCACGTGCTCGTGAACGACCCTTTCACGATCGTGAGCGCCGAGATCAGCCGCCCCAAGGCCAGGGGCGACATCACGCTCAAGGCCGACCTCTCCTTCGACGGCAAGCCGCCGGTCCGCGTGAAGCTTCGCAAGGCCGAGCCGGGCGCCGACACGTTCAACAACGTCCCGCGCTACGACCTGGCTGCCTACCGGCTGCAGCAGCTCTTTCTCGATCCGTCCGAATACGTCGTGCCGCCGACTGCGCTGCGCTTCGTGCCGCTTGACGAATTCCGCAGGTACTCCTCGCAGGTCGAGCGCACGTTTCCGGAATCCGAGGCGGTGCTTTGCGTGGTGCAGTACTGGCTGCAGGACGTCAAGGTCGTCGCGGACGTACTCGACCCGGCGCTGTTCGAGGCCGATCCGGCCTATGCGCGACACATCGGGCAGCTCAACATCCTGACGGACCTCATCGACCACGGCGACTCGAACGTCGGCAACTTTCTCGTCGGCAAGGGGACGCCGGGGCCGCGCGTGTTCGCCGTGGACAACGGCGTCGCCTTCGGCTCGAACGAGAGTGACCGGGGCCGCGCCTGGGCCGAGCTGCGCGTGAAGCGATTGCCCGCCGACACGGTGGAACGCCTGCGCGGGATCACGCCCGAACTGCTGCATCAGAAGCTCGGCGTCGTCGCACAGTGGGAACTCCGCGACGGGGCGTTCCGCCCGATCCCGCTGGGAGAGAACCTGTCGCCGAACCGTGGCGTACGGCGTGGCGACGACGTGGTCCAGATGGGACTCAAGAAGTCCGAGATCGACAAGGTCTGGCGCAATGTCGTGGCCCTGCTGAAGCAGGTGGACTCGGGCGCCGTGAAGACCTTCTGAGGAGGGCCGCGTGATGCGAAAGCGCGTCGGACGTCGGAAACTGGCCGCAACCCTGCGCAACCCGCTCCTGCGGATCTTTGCAGCAGCGCTCGCACTCGTGTGCGCAGCGACCGGCACCGCCTCGGCCGCGCCCGCCGGGACGCAGGTCGAGTGGAAGGGGGTTGACCGGGTCGTCGCATTTGCCGACGTCCACGGTGCATACGCCGAACTCACTGCCCTGCTCCAGTCGGTCGGCGTCGTCGACAAGGACCTGCACTGGTCCGCCGGCAAGACCCATGTCGTGAGTCTCGGCGACCTGCTCGACCGCGGCGACGATTCACGCAAGGTGATGGACCTCCTGATGCGCCTGCAGCAGGAAGCGCCGGCTGCCGGCGGACAGCTTCACGTGGTCCTCGGCAACCACGAGGCGATGAACGTGCTCGGCGACCTGCGCTACGTGGCCAAGGGAGAGTTCGCCTCGTTCGCGGCGGATGAGGATCCCGCACTGCGCGCCTCTGAAAAGGCTGCGTTCCTGGCGCGCACTCCCGGCAAGACGGACGCCGACTTCGATCGCCTCTTCCCCCCGGGGTTCTTCGGGCAACGCAAGCTGCTCGGCCCGGATGGCAAGTACGGGAAGTGGCTGCTCGCACTGCCCGCGGCCATCGTCATCAACGACACCGTCTACATGCACGGGGGGCCGTCCATTGACCTGGGCGGACGCAGCATCGCGCAGCTCGACCTCGACTACGCTGCGGCCCTGTCCGATTACCTGGCGGCCGACTCGGACCTGCGAAGAGCCGGCCTGATCGCGCATGAGGACAGTTACGCGGCGCGGCCCGACGTCGCGCAGTCGCGGCTGGATGCGCTGCCGGCCGGGGACGAGAAGAACCGGCTCGCGCCGCTGGTCGCGCGCTTCAAGGCCGCCGACGACGATCCGCTGATCGGCCCGGCCGGGCCCAACTGGTATCGCGGCGCGGCGCTGTGCAACGAGTGCGCGGAGGCCGATGTCCTGAAGCCGTTCCTGCGCCAGGCCGGCGTGAAACGCGTCGTGGTCGGGCACACGGTCGCACGCAACGGCACGGTCGTATCCCGCTTCGACGGGGCCGTCGTGAAGCTCGACGCCGGCATGAACGCAGCCGTGTACCACGGCCGCCCGGCCGCGCTCATCACGGACGCGAGCGGCTCGCGCGTGGCGTATGCCAATCCGACGG
>JBBIVG010000196.1:6452-6701 GCA_037439865.1 Nevskiaceae bacterium | reverse complement strand
GGCCGTTGACGAAGATGATCTCCTTCGACCGGCCCGTCACGTAGAGCTCGCCCCCGTGCCACAGCGCGAGGTCGCCGGTGCGCACCCAGCCGTCGGATGTGACCGCCGCGGCATTCGCTTCGGGGTTCTCGTAGTAGCCGCGGGTGACGTTGTCGCCGCTGATGAGCAAATGCCCGATCGTGTCGGGGGCGACCTCGTTGCCCGCGTCGTCGAGCAGCTTGATGCTCGTGTACGGAATCGGCTTGCCCT
>JBBIVG010000196.1:0-6425 GCA_037439865.1 Nevskiaceae bacterium | reverse complement strand
ATCGTCGGCCGCTACCATGCGGGCTTGCGCGCCGACGCCGAGCGAGCGGCGATCGACGGTGATGAACTTGAATTCGGAGCCTGGTTCCGGGAACGCGACCGCGAGCGAGGCCTCCGCCAGGCCGTAGACCGGGTACATCGCCGTACGCTTCAACCCATACGGTGCCATTCGGTCGAGGAACTCGCCGGCGAGCTCGACGGAGATCGGCTCGGCGCCGTTGAAGATCAGGCGCAGCCGCGACAGGTCCACGCCCTCGAGCGTCTTGTCGCCGAGCGCGCGCAGGAAGTGCCGGTAGCCGAAATTCGGCGAGGAGCTGAGGGTCGCGCCCTTGGACGATGCGAACTTCATCCAGAGCAGCGCACGCCGGACGAAGAGATCCGTCGGCATCAGGTACTGGCGCGTGCCGGCGTACATGATGATCAGGTGGAAGCCGATCAGTCCCATGTCGTGGGTGAGCGGCATCCAGCTGACCGCGACGTCTTCGTCCGAGAATCGTGCCGCCTGCTGCGCGCCGTCCGCGTTCGCGAGGATGTTGCCGTGCGTGAGGACCACGCCCTTCGGCTCGCTCGTCGAGCCCGAGGAGAACTGGATGAACGCGGTCTGGTCCGTGGACAGCTTCGCAGGCGTACCTTCGCGCGAGATGTCGTCGAGCTGATCCACGACGAACGAGCGCGCGCCGAGCGGTTTCCAGAAGTCCGACGCCCCGATCGAGTCCGCGAACGTCGCGAGCCGGTCGCGCAGCTTCTTGTCCGTGTAGAGGAATGGTGAGCCAAGCTGGCGGGCGATGCGCAGCAGCTTGTGCTTGTGCTCGTCGCTGATGCCGACCGCCACCGGCACCGGGACGATGCCGCCGTAGAGGCACGCCCAGAATGCGTCGATGAACTGCTCGTTGCTGGCGACGTGCAGGATCAGCTTGTCGCCGGACCTTGCGCCGAGCCTCTGCAGGTGGTGCAGGATGCCGAGCGCACGGCGGCGGAGATCCGCCATCTTCAGGGACTTTTCCGCATTCTCGCCCTCAAGGTAGCCGATTGCGCCGGTGCCCCGGGCGCGGTCGTCGAGCATCTGCGGCAGCGTCTGGTACTTGAGCATTCTGTTCGGCCCGGACTGCGGTCGGTGAGGCGGAGATTGTCCCAGAATTGCCCGCGATCGTGCACGAGCCGAGAATCCGGCCATGGCTCGCGTCCTCGTGCTGCACGCCCGGCTGGCCCCGGACCAGGGAAATTCGGTGCCTGGCACCGAATTTCCGCTGCTCGAGCGGCTGCCCTACGCGAAACGGCTCGAACTGGAACGGCGCGACGCGGCCGGTCGGTACGCAAGCCTGGCCGGTATCGAATTGGTCCTCCAGGGCTCGCAGCGGCTCCGCGGAAGGATCGTCGGTGTCGATGCGCTGCGCTTCCCCGCCGGTGGCAAGCCGTATTGCGACGGCGGGCCGTTCTTCAGCGTTTCGCACGGTATGACGCGGGTGGCGGTGGCCCTGAGCGACGAAGTCGACCTCGGATTAGATCTCGAAGAGATCGCTCGGCCCTTGTATGCCGAAGGTGATCCGGTCGAAAGGCTGCGACGCTGGACGGCCACCGAAGCGGTGCTCAAGGCCGCAGGTCTCGGTCTCCGGGACGCCCGTGCGGTCGAGTTGGAAGACGGCCTTGCCGCGGGCAGCGTGCAGGGACGGCGATTCCTGCTGAACCCCGTCCCGATCGCACCGGGCGTTGTCGCGCAGGTTGCGACGCCGCGGAAGATCGTGTCTCTCGACGTCGCGACTACCGACGCCTCGGACCCTGGTCGCTAGCCGAGCGCGGCGCGCGCCTCCGCATTCAAGGCCTGCAGCTTTTCCGCCATTTCGAGTTGCATGCGCGCGAGCGCATCAGCGTTCAGCACGCGCGGAACCTTGATCGGCTCACCGTAGGCGATCACGACGCGGCTGAAGGGCAGGGGCAGTTCGAACCGGTCCCAGGTATTGAACCGCCAGGTGCGCGATGCCGCGACGCTGACCGGCACGATCGGCTTGCCGGTGAGTTGCGAGAGCAGCACCGCGCCGGGCTTGAATTCGTGAACGGGCCCGCGAGGGCCGTCGGGGGTGATCGCGGGCGAGATCCCGTGCTTCACGATCGTCTCGTAGAAGTCGCGCAGGGCCCGTGCGCCCGTGTGGGTCGAGGAACCGCGGATGACGTGCCCGCCGATCCGCTGCACCAGCAGCGACGGCGCGACCCCGTCCACCGACGGGCTGATCAGGAACCCGAGCTTCAGGCCCTCCGGTGTCAGGTCGAGGAGTCCCTTCACCGCGAAGAGCATGTGCTGGTGCCAGTAGGCGGGAATCACCGAACGGTTGTCGCGCACGGCCTGCCGGGCGCGCTCGAGGCCGAGCGGCGGCTGCGTCCGGCAGGACGCCCAGAAGAACCGCCCGATCCAGTAGCCGATCGCGACGGCGACGCGATACATCGCGAGGCGACCGCGGGTCAGCCGGCGCTTGCCCTTGGTGACCTTGCGGTACAGCGTGTTCCTGAGCTCGTCGAGTTCCGGCTTGTCGCTCCGCTCGGTCATCGTTGCGTCTCCGGGCCGGCACCGAGGGATCGGCGTGCGGCGGCCCAGCGTCTATACTAGCGTCCTGCCGAGCGGAGTCCTCACCTTGACATCAGCCCAGGCTGCCGGCGCGACGCCGGGATTGGACGTTTCGGTCGTCATCCCGGTCTGCAACGAGCAGGACAACGTCGAGCCGCTGGCGCGCGAGATCCACGCCGCCCTGTCCGGACGCTACGCGTTCGAGACGATCTTCGTCGACGACGGCAGCACCGATCGCACGGCGCAGGCCGTGCACGACGCGCGCAAGGCCGGCATGCCGGAGGTCCGGCTGATCCGCCACTCGATCCGCTCGGGCCAGAGCGCCGCGGTCGCAACCGGGGTGCGAGAGGCGGGCGCTGCGTGGATCGCGACGCTCGACGGCGACGGGCAGAACGACCCGGCCGACATCCCGAAGCTCCTCGAGGCGGTGAAGCAGTCGAAGTCCGACAAGCTGCGCCTCGTGATGGGCAACCGCACGACCCGCCGCGACACGTGGCTGCGCCGCCTGTCGTCGCGCGTAGCCAACGGGGTCCGTGGCGGCTTGCTGAACGACGGCACGCCCGACACGGGCTGTGGCATCAAGGTGTTCGACCGCGCGGTCTTCATGGACATGCCGCGCTTCAATCACATGCATCGCTTCATGCCGGCGCTGTTCCAGCGCGAAGGATACGAAGTGGTCTCGGTGCCGGTGAACCACCGCGAGCGCACGAGGGGCAAGTCGAAATACGGGCTGCACAACCGGCTCTGGGTCGGCATCGTCGACCTGTTCGGCGTCATGTGGCTCATCCGCCGGGCTTCGCCCCGCGTGCCGGTCAGCGAGGAAACCTGAATGGCCGCGGCGGAGGGCGCCGCCGCGCCGTCCTGGCTCGACCGGTTCCTGCGTCCGGGACGCAACTCCCGCCGGGACGTCACGATCGACCTCCTGTGGCTGCTGGGGCTCGGGCTGCTGTTCATCGGAGCCGGTCTCGGATTGCGCGATCCGTGGCCACCCGACGAGCCCCGGTTCGCCCTCGTCGCGCAGGACATGCTTCGTTCCGGCGACTGGCTCTTTCCACGCATCGGCGGCGACCTGTACGCGGACAAGCCGCCGCTCTTCTTCTGGCTCATCGCCGTCGCGACGAAGCTGACGGGGTCCCTGCGCATCGGCTTCCTGCTGCCCTCCCTGCTGTCCGGTCTCGGCACCGTGCTGCTGACATACGACCTGCTGCGGCGCGCGCGCGGCCGCGAGGCCGGTCTCGCCGGGGCTTTCGGGCTCCTGCTCACGTTCCAGTTCGTCTGGCAGGCACGCATGGCGCAGATCGACGCCACGCTGTGTTTCTTCACGACGCTGAGCCTCTACGGGCTGCTGCGGCACTTGTGCCTCGGCCCTGCGCGAGGCTGGTTCCTGCTCGGCTGGGCCGCGGCCGGCCTCGGCGTCATTACGAAAGGCGTTGGATTCCTGCCGCTGCTCGTGCTGGTCCCGTTCGTGGTGCTGGCGAAGCGCGACTGGCCGGCGACGTCGAAGCGCATCGGCAGCCTCGGGCTCGCGGGCCTCGCCTCGATGCTGATCGCGATCGGACTGTGGTTCGTGCCAATGATCGTCGCCACGTCCGCCGGTGGCGACCTGCTCGCGTATCGCAACGAGATCCTGTTCCACCAGACGGTCACGCGGTATGCCGAGGCCTGGCACCACCACGCGCCGATCTATTACTACTTCGTCGAGATCATCCCGATCTTCTGGCTGCCACTGATCGCGATCTCCCCGTGGCTCTGGCCGCGCTGGCGGGAGGCCTACCGCGGCCGCGACACGCTGACCGTCCTGCTGCTCGCGTGGGTGCTGGTCGTGGTGCTCTTCTTCACGTCGAGCACCGGCAAGCGGACCCTCTACATCCTGCCGGCCGTTCCTGCGTTCGCGATGGCGGCCGGTCCGTGGATGCCCGAGTTGCTGCGCGCAAGGGGACCGCGCCGGGTCGCGTTCGCATTGGCCTGCGCGATCACGGTTGTCGCTGCGCTTGCCGCGGCCTACCTCGGGTTCAGTCCGAGCCGCTCCGCGCATTTCATCAAGGCCTACGGCATATCGCCGGTGGCTCCGCTCGCTGTCGTCGCGGTCTGCGCGGCGGCGTGGCTATGGATCTTCCGCGTCCGCGACGCATGGCTCGCCTACGCGGGCGTCCTCGGCACCGTGCTGGTCTTCACGGGCCTCTACCTGTATCCGCAGATGGACGCCGAGCGCTCCGGGCGCGCGTTCATCGCGCAGGTCGAACGGGCGAGCTCCGCGTACGCCGAACTCGCGCTGGTCGGTGCCAAGGAGCAGTACCTGCTCCAGATCCGGCGCCCGAGCTTCAATTTCGGCCACGCGCGGTGGCGCGAGCGGGAGAGCGAGGCGGCCGACGCGGCCGCGTGGCTGGCGGAGGATCCGACTCGCGCGCTCGTCCTCGAGCGCAGAACTCGAGAACTCTGCTTCAAGGACGCTCCCGCCGTGGACCTCGGCAAGGCGAACAACCAGCACTGGTTCCTCGTGACGGGCACGCCCGATGCGGGGTGCGCAGCGCGCGGTGACCGGTCCCGAGCCCGGTTGTACACGCCGCCTGATGTCTCTTTAAATACAGAGGGTTAGCTTGCATTCCTAATCGCCTGTGTCACAATGCGGCGCAACTACATGTGGCGCAAGCAGTCTGAACTGTGCACCAGTTCCGCTGCGATCGGGGCGGCACTGACAAACTGACCCGATCCGAGAGGGGGCCCGAGACAGCGCGATGGCGATTTCCGCACCCGAAGGCGGCGACGAGCTGGAAGGCAAGGACTTCCTGGCCACGCAGTCCATCTTCGGGAACGGGAACGGCAGCCGACCGACCGTCGGTCTCGACGTCCTCGCAACCAAGGTCGCCGTCGATTTCCAGGCCCTGACGAGCGAGACGGGCGACAGCTGCGTCAAGCGCAACCTCGAGGCGCTGCGCGAAGCGACCGGCGTCGATGCCCTCTGCATCGCGCTGTTCGATCCCGAGAAGCGAGTCGTCGAGCGCGTCGCGAGCGCCGCGGGGCTGTTCGCGCCGTTCGATCCCCAGGTGATGAAGGGCGATCCGCTCGAGCGCCTGCCGTATGTCTCGGGCACGCTCGAGCACCTGCGCATCGTCGAGGTGCGCGACACGCTGGCGCCGCGCCGCGAACTCGCAATGGACGCGGCGCGCTTCGCCGAGCTCGGCGTCCGCTCGCTGCTCGCGTGTGGTTTGTCGCTGAACGGCCGCGTCAACGGCTTCATGGCGCTGTGCTCCTCGCAGCCTCGCGACGGCTGGGATGCGAACCTGCACCTGCTACTGAAGCTCGTCGGCGCGAGCTTCGCGACGGGCCTCGAGCGGCTGCGCGTGGCGCGTTACCTCGGCAAGCTCGAGGAGCGCAACGCGCTGTCCCTGCCGTCGGCGAACGACGGCATGTGGGATTTCGACGTCGAGAACAACACGGTCTATTTCTCGCCGCGCTGGCGGAAGATGCTCGGCTACGACGAGCACGACCCGAACGTGTCGCCGGACTGGCGGCGCCTCGTGCATCCCGACGACATGGCGCGCGTGCAGGCGCTGATCCGCGAGCACATCGCGGGCAAGACGCCGATGTTCCAGAGCGTGCACCGCATGCGCCACACCAACGGCGAGTGGCGCTGGGTGGTGAGCCGCGCCAAGGCGCGCGTGGACGCGACCGGCCGGCTGCGCCGGCTCGTCGGCGTCGAGTTCGACATCACCGAGCGCAAGCTCTACGAGGACGCGCTCTTCAAGGAGAAGGAGAGCGCGCAGATCACGCTGCAGTCGATCGGCGACGGCGTGGTCACGACCGACGGCCACCTCGTCGACGAGTACCTGAACCCCGTGGCCGAGGACCTCACCGGCTGGAAGTTCGAG
>JBBIVG010000195.1:0-6714 GCA_037439865.1 Nevskiaceae bacterium | reverse complement strand
AGTCGGCACGCCGGCCGACATCGTACAGGCCGTCTCGCGCGGCATCGACATGTTCGACTGCGTGATGCCGACCCGCAACGCGCGCAACGGCCACCTGTTCACCAGCGAGGGCGTGATCAAGATCCGCAACGCCGCGCACCTGGCCGACACCCGGCCGCTCGACCCGGCCTGCGACTGCTACACCTGCCGGAATTACTCGCGCGCCTACCTGCGGCACCTCGACCGGTGCAACGAGATCCTCGGTGCCCGGCTGAATTCCATCCACAACCTGCATTACTACCTGGCCCTGTTGCGGCGCATCCGGACCGCCATCGAACAGGGCGCCTTCGAGCGGTTCGCGGCGTCTTTCCTGGCGGGCCCGGAGGGCGGAATCGCCCCATCCGGCAGCCGGGGCGACCGTCGGGTATAATCCCCGACCTTTTTGATGCCCCCTGAGAGGGGCCCGTACAGGAGTTCCCTGATGGATTGGTTGATCCCGAGCGCGTGGGCGCAGGCCGCGGGCGGCGCGCAGCCGAACGCGATCATGCAGCTGCTGCCCCTCATCCTCATCTTCGTGGTGTTCTACTTCCTGCTGATCCGCCCCCAGGCGAAGCGGGCCAAGGAGCACAAGGCGATGGTGTCCGCGCTCGCGGTGGGCGACGAGGTCGTCACGAGCGGCGGCATCCTCGGCAAGGTCACCGAGGCCGGCGAGCAGTTCCTCACCGTCGAGGTGGCCGAGGGCGTGCGCGTCAAGGTCCAGCGTCACACGGTCTCGAGCGTCCTGCCCAAGGGCACGCTGAAGAGCGCCTGAGCCCGGGGGGAATCGGAACATGCACAGTTACCCGGCCTGGAAGATCTGGCTGGTCGCCATCGTCATGGTGGTGGCCACGCTGCTCGCGCTGCCGAACGTGTTCGGCGAGGCGCCGGCGCTGCAGCTGTCGCGCAACGACCGCGCGGCGTTCACCGACCAGACCCAGGCCGCCGTCACGGGCATCCTGGCGAGCAAGGGCGTCCCGCTCGACACCGCCTACCGCGAAGGCGACCGGCTCGTGCTGCGCTTCGACACCGTCGACGAGCAGCTCAAGGCCCGTGACGCCATCCGCGCGGCCGCGCCGCGCGAGTACCTGATCGCGCTGTCGCAGGCGGCGCGAACGCCGGCGTGGCTGCGCAAGATCGGGCTGAAGCCGATGAGCCTCGGCCTCGACCTGCGCGGCGGCGTCTACTTCCTCTACGAGGTGGACGTGAAAGGCGCCGTGAAGCAGCTGCTCGAGAGCATGGAGCGCGACTTCCGCACGGAGCTGAGGAACGAGCGCATTCCGTTCACGGGCATCCAGAACGACGGCGTCGACACGGTCCGCATCGCGCTGCGCAGCGGCGCGGACGCGGAGCGCGTCGCCGCGCTCCTGCGCAAGCGGGACCCGAACCTCGTGATCAATACCGACACGCTCGGCGAGGGCGGCTCGGTCAGCGTCCGGCTGACGCCGGAGCGCATCAAGGAGCGCCAGGATTTCGCGATCCAGCAGAACATCACGACGCTCCGCAACCGCGTGGACGAACTCGGCGTGACCGAGCCCATCGTCGCGCGGCAGGGCATCGACCGCATCGTCGTGCAGCTGCCCGGCGTCCAGGACCCGAACGAGGCCCTGCGCGTGCTCGGCGCCACGGCGACCCTCGAGTTCCGGCTGGTGGACGACCAGAACGACCCGCTGCAGGCCGAGCAGACCAAGCGCGCGCCGCTGGGCTCGAAGCTGTATCACACGCGTGACAACCGTCCGGTCCTCCTGAAGCGGGACATCATCGTCTCGGGCGAGCAGCTCGTGGACGCGAGTTCCGGGTTCTCCGAGGGCCAGCCTGCCGTATACGTCAAGCTCGACGCGCGCGGCGCCTCGCAGATGCTGCAGACGACGCGCGAAAACCTCGGCCGCCCGATGGCCGTCGTGTTCATCGAAAAGAAGCGCGTCAAGGAAGACGAACCCTGCAATGGCACCCGCGCCGGCACCGAATGCACGGAGGAGCAGGTGATCAGCGTCGCCACCATCCGCGGCGTCTTCGGCAGCAACTTCCAGATCACCGGCCTGCTCGCCGGCGAGGCACGCGAACTCGCGTTGCTGCTGCGCGCCGGCTCGCTTGCCGCGCCGCTCTACATCGTCGAGCAGCGGACCGTCGGCCCGAGCCTCGGCCAGGACAACATCGACCGTGGCACGCGCGCGCTCGTCATCGGCCTGCTCGCCACGTTCGTCTTCATGGCGGTGTACTACCGGAAGTTCGGGCTGGTCGCGAACGTCGTCCTGCTGTCGAACGTCGTGCTGCTGGCGGCGCTGCTCTCGATGCTGCAGGCGTCCCTGTCCCTGCCCGGCATCGCGGGCATGGTGCTCACGGTCGGCATGGCGGTGGACGCGAACATCCTCATCTACGAGCGCATCCGCGAGGAACTGCGCAACGGCGTGAGCCCGCACGCGGCCATCGGCGCCGGCTTCGAGAAGGCGTTCTCGTCGATCGCGGACTCGAACATCACCACCCTGATCGCGGGCATCGTGCTGTTCACGTTCGGCACCGGCCCGGTGCGCGGCTTCGCGGTCGTGCTGTCGCTCGGCATCGTGACCTCCATGTTCACGGCGCTCATCGGCAGCCGCACGCTCATCCACCTGATCTGGGGGCGCCAGCGCAAGCTGGAATCGCTCTCCATCTGAGGAGCCCCCGCCATGGAATTCTTCCACAAGAAGACCAGCTACCCCTTCATGGCCACCCGCAGGCGGTGGTACGTGGCCTCCGCCGTGCTGATCCTGGCATCGCTCGCCTCGCTCGCGGTGCAGGGGCTCAATTTCGGCATCGACTTCACGGGCGGCGTGGTCATGGAGTTCGCCTTCCCGAAGGCGGCGGACCTCGAGAAGGTGCGCGAGGACCTCGGCAAGGCCGGATTCGGCGACGCCGCGGTGCAAAGCTTCGGGACTGCGAGCGACGTGCTGGTACGCCTGCTGCCGAAGGACAAGCAGGACGTGAACCAGATCGGCCAGAGCGTGCTCGCCGCCATGCAGGCGCACGAGCCGGGCGCCGAGCTGCGGCGCACGGAGGTGGTCGGGCCGCAGGTCGGCCAGGAGCTCGCCGAGAAGGGCGCGCTCGCCGTGCTGTTCACCTTCCTGCTGATCCTGGCCTACGTCGCGTTCCGCTTCCAGTGGAAGCTCGGCGTCGGCGCCATCGTGGCCGCGCTGCACGACCCGATCATCATCCTCGGGTTCTTCTCGATCTCGCGCATGACGTTCGACCTGCCTTCGCTGGCGGCGATCCTCGCGGTCATCGGCTACTCGCTGAACGACACGGTGGTGGTGTTCGACCGGCTGCGCGAGCGCTTCCTGTCGATGCGCAAGGGCACCTCGGACCAGATCATCGATGCCGCGATCAACGAGACGCTGTCGCGCACGATCATGACGAGCTTCACCACCATGATCACCGTCCTGGCGCTGCTATTCTTCGGCGGCGAGATCCTGCGCGGGTTCTCCGTGGCGCTCACGATCGGCATCGTGGTGGGCACGTATTCGTCGATCTACATCGCGAGTGCGCTCGCCCTCGACCTCAAGCTCACCGCGCGCGACCTGATGCCGGTGCAGCGCGAGAAGGACGCCGTCGACGACATGCCCTGAGTGCAGGGCGCGGGAATGACGCTCGCTGAGGAACCGCTGCCATGACCGGACTGGTCTGGGCGGGTTTCCTCGCCCTGTTCCTGTCGCTGCTGTTCCTGGATCTCAGCGTCCTGCACCGCGAGGCCGCCGAGCTCTCGGTGCGCCAGGCACTGTTCTGGACGTGCTTCTGGGTCGGCGTGGCGTCGTCCTTCACGCTGGTCATCTACGGCCTCTACGAGCACCACTGGTTCGGGTTCGTGCCGGGCCCCGGCGTCGTCGACGGCTGGGACGCCGTCGTGCAGTTCGTGACCGGCTACCTGCTCGAGTGGTCGCTGTCGGTCGACAACATCTTCGTGATAGCGCTGATCTTCACCTACCTGAAGATCCCGGCGCTGTACCAGTACCGCGTGCTGTTCTGGGGCATCATCGGTGCGATCGTGCTGCGCGGCCTGATGATCGTGGCGGGCGCGGCGCTGCTCCGGCACTTCGACTGGATGTTCTACGTGTTCGGCGCGATCCTGCTCATCTCTGCGCTCCGGATGCTGCGGGACGACGACGCGGAGCCCGACTTCGAGGCGAGCTTTCCGGCCCGGTTTGTGCGCCGCTTCGTGCCGGTCACGCACGAACTCGACCGCGCGCGCTTCTTCGTGCGGCGTGAGGGCAGCCTGTACGCCACGCCGCTCTTCGTCGCGCTGATCATGGTGGAGCTGACGGACGTGGTGTTCGCCGTGGACTCGATCCCGGCGATCCTCGCGGTGACGCGCGACCCGTTCCTCGTGTTCACGTCGAACGCGTTCGCGATCCTGGGGCTCCGCTCACTCTACTTCGCGGTGGCCGGGATGCTGGCGATGTTCCGCTACCTGAAGTACAGCCTCGTGCTCATCCTCGCCTTCGTCGGCGTGAAGATGCTGCTGGTGAGCAAGTACCACGTGCCGAACGTGGTGTCGCTCGGCATCATCGTGGGTACGCTCTTCGGCGGAATCGTCGCATCGCTGATCGCGACGCGCATCGACGAGCGGCGGGGCGCGGGCTGACCCGGTGGCCGGCTAACGGCCGGCCTTCCGCAACGCGCTGTTGCGGTAGCCGTAGAACGCGTAGACCAGCACGCCGAAGAACGTCCAGATGATCAGCCGGATCCACGTGTCGTGGGGCAGGGAGATCATCATGTACGCGCAGATGAGGGCGCCCGCGGTGCAGACGAACCACGGCGCCGCCACCTTGAACGGGCGCTTCAGGTCGGGGCGGGTCCGGCGCAGCACGAGCACGCCGATGCAGACCACGATGAACGCCATCAGCGTGCCGATGGACACCAACTCGCCGAGGATGGTCACGGGCAGCAGGCCGGCGACGATCGCCGCCGCGGCGCCTGTCAGCAGCGTCGAGAACGACGGCGTCTTGAAACGCGGGTGGACCCTGGCGAACACCGGCGGCAGCAGGCCGTCGCGCGACATCGCGTAGAAGATGCGCGGCTGCCCGAGCAGCATCACGAGCATCGTCGAGGTCATGCCGGCGATCGCGCCGAGCTTCACCCACCCGGCGAGCCAGCTGAGCGACGGGTAGCGGTCGAGCGCGAGGGCGACCGGCGCCGGAGTGTTGAGCTCGGTGTAGGGCACCATGCCCGTCAGTACCGCGGCCACGCTGATGTACAGCACGGTGCAGATCAGCAGGCTCACCATGATGCCGATCGGCATGTCCCGCTGCGGGTTCTTCGCCTCCTGCGCCGCCGTCGAGACGGCGTCGAAACCGATGTAGGCGAAGAAGATGATGCCCGCCGCCTGCACCACGCCGCTCCAGCCGTAGTGGCCGAACTGTCCCGTGTTCGGCGGGATGAACGGATCCCAGTTGGCGCCGTTGATGTACCAGACTCCGAAGCCGATGAAGAGCACGATCACCGTGACCTTGATCGCGACGACGAACGAATTGAAACGCGCCGACTGGTGGATCCCGACGTAGCAGAGAGCCGTGACGAAGCAGATCGCCAGCACCGCGGGCAGGTTGACGATCGCGCCGGTGCGTACGAGGTCGTAGTGGCCCTGGCCCTTGGTGAACGGGGCGTTCGTGAGCGCGTCGGGCAGATGGATGCCGATCTGGTTGAAGAGGCTCACCACGTAGCCCGACCAGCCGACCGCGATCGTCGCGCCCGCGAACAGGTATTCGAGGATGAGGTTCCAGCCGACGAACCACGCGGTGAACTCGCCGAGCGTCGCGTACGAGTAGGAATAGGCGCTGCCGGAGACCGGGATCATCGCCGCGAACTCGGCGTAGCAGAGGCCGGCGAAGGCGCAGCCGATGCCCGCGATGATGAACGAGAGGACGAGGGCCGGACCCGCGTGATTGGCGGCCGCCGTGCCGGTCAGCACGAAGATGCCCGTGCCGATGATGGCGCCGATGCCGAGCATCACGAGCGCCCTGGCATCGAGGACGCGGTGCAGCTCGTTCGCGTCGCCCGTTTCGTGCAGGTCCTTGATCGGCTTCGTCGAGAACAGGCCACTCGCCATGGATCCCCCGGTTCTTCTTGCGAACGCGGCGCCGAATTGGCGCCGCGCGGACTGTACCCTGAGCGTCCCCCCGCGGGATAGGGGGCGGTCGCCGTCAATTCTCCCGCAGTTCCTCCGGCACAAAGGGCCGCAGGCACTCGACCATGGCTTCGTACACCTTCGGCGTCCCCGCGATGACGTTGCCTCCCTGGCGGTACTCGCCGCCGCTCAGCGTGCCGATGTGCCCGCCGGCCTCGGTGATGAGCAGCGTCCCGGCCGCGGTGTCCCACGCGTTGAGCCCGATCTCCCAGAACCCGTCGATCCGGCCCGCGGCCACGTAGGCGAGGTCGAGCGAGGCCGCGCCGGGCCGACGGATGCCGGCGGTCTGCTGCATGACGGCCTTGAGCATCGCCAGGTACTCGTCGATCCAGCGTGCGTTGGCGCGGTACGGGAACCCCGTCCCGATGAGCGCACCCTCGAGCGTGGTCTGCTTGCTGACGCGGATGCGCTTGCCGTCGAGCTGCGCGCCGTCGCCGCGGGAAGCCGTGAAGAGCTCCTGGCGCATGGGGTCGTACACCACGGCGTGCTCCATCCGCCCCCGGTACTCGCAAGCCAGCGAGACGGCGAAGGTCGGAAAGCCG
>JBBIVG010000194.1:0-6715 GCA_037439865.1 Nevskiaceae bacterium | reverse complement strand
CACCATCACGGCGTTGCTGCTGCTCGTGGCCGCGCTCTGCGCGGCAAGCGTTACGAGCAGGCGGGCTGCGCGGCGCGCGGAGGAGGAGCGCGCCCGGGCCAGGGCGCGCCGCCGCCGCGTGCCGGTCGTGTCGGCCAACGTGCGCGGCCTCCCCGCGGACGTGACGGACCTCTGGGCAGAGGAGACCGACGCGTCGCCCCGCAGGAATCGCGTGGCGTAATGCGGCTGCCCATGCCAATCGGCGCGGCGATTCAGTAGCATTCCTCGCATGAGGGAGGACGTGCTTGGCCAGATCCTGCTCGTCAGGGCCATCGAGGAGACGGATCGCACGGGTGAGTTGCTGCCGCTCGCGGACCGCGATCATGCGACCCGCAGCGTGTTGAGGTCCGGAGACGCGACGGATGACGCCGCCGGCAACGCGAAGCTCGCTCGCGACGCGCGCGTGTTGCGGCTGCTGGGTGAACGGGCGCAACGGCTGTTCGGCCCCCTCACCGAGCGCTACCCGGTTTTTCGCGACATCCTCGAGCGCTCGCGTCCGCCGACCTGGCTGACCGCAGCGATCCTCGCCGGGGCACTCGCTTGCGGCATGGTCCTTGCCTCGCTCGACGGCTCACGCCGCATCAACATCCTGGCGTTCCCGTTCCTCGGCGTGATCGCCTGGAACCTCGCCGTGTATGCAGCGGTGGCGGCCGGCGCCATCCGCGGATTCGGGAGTCCTCCGGTCGGCCCGCGCGCGGCGCCGCGTTGGACTGGCAAAGCGATCATGCGGCGGCTGTCCGGACTCGTGGACATGACCTCCCAGGTGCACGCGAAGCTCGGCGAGGTCGTGACGCGTTACACGACGGACTGGGCGCAGGCGGGCGGCCCGTTGCTCGCTGCGCACGCCCGGCGGCTGTTCCACCTCGGCGCCGCCGTCCTCGCGCTCGGGATGATTACCGGACTGTATCTGCGAGGCGTCGTCTTTCGGTACGAGGCCGGCTGGGAAAGCACGTTCCTCGGCCCGCGATCGGTGCGGCACATCCTGCATCTCGTCTTCTCGCCGGCGGCGGCACTATCGGGCGTCGCGCTGCCGCAGACCGACGATGCAGTCGCGGCGCTGCGCTGGACGGAAAGCGGCGGAGGCGGCGATGCAGCCCCGTGGATCCACCTGATCGCAGTGACGCTCGCAATCAGTGTCATCGCACCGCGGCTGGCGCTCGCCGGGCTCGCGCGTCTCGACGCCTGGCGGTGGCGCCGGGCGAACCGCCTGCCGGAGACGCTGCTCGCTTACGCGCGCTCGGCCCTCGGCGCAGCCGCAGTCGGCCGCGGGAGCGGTGAGGTTCTCGTCGTGCCCTATGCGTACGAAGTATCCGCCACGACTCGCGCCGGTCTGCAGCACTGGCTCGAGAGCACCTACGGCAAAGGCGCACACGCCAACCTGTGCGCGATGGCGCCGTACGGCGAGGAGGGCGCTTTGCGCAGCGCGCTCGAGGATTCAGTGTCCGGGAACGCGGAAGCGGTCGTCGTGCTCGTGTCGCTCGCGGCCACCCCCGAATCCGAGAACCACGGGCTCGCGATCACCGCTGCGCGCGACGCGGCGCGGACGGCCAGACCGGAACGCGAGTTGCGGGTGCTGGTCGACGAGTCGCCGTACGCATCGCGTCTTGCGGGCGATCCCTCGATGGCGGGGCGGCTCGACGAGAGACGGGACCTGTGGCGTCGCTTCGTGCGCGGCTACGGTCTCGAGGCGACGTTCGCGCCCCTCGTGCCCAAGACATGACCGCCATCCGGCTGAGCCTGATCTCGCACACGAACGTCGGCAAGACGACGCTCGCGCGCACGCTCCTGAAGCGCGACGTGGGCGAGATCCGCGACAAGGCCCACGTGACCGAGCGGGCCGAGTCCTACCCGCTCATCGAGACGGACGAGGGCGACGTGCTCGAACTGTGGGACACACCGGGATTCGGCGACAGCGCCCGGCTCCTGCGACGACTGAAGCAGGCTGGCAATCCCATCGGCTGGTTCCTGTCCCAGGTCTGGGACCGCTACACCGACCGCCCGTTCTTCGGCAGCCAGCGGGCGATCCGCAACGTGCGCGACACGGCCGACGTCGTGCTGTATCTCGTGAACGCGAGCGAAGATCCCGCGGGTGCAGGCTACGTTCCGGCCGAGATGGAGATCCTGGGCTGGGTCGGCAAACCCGTGCTCGTGCTGCTGAACCAGCTCGGGCCCCCGAGGTCGCGGGCGCACGACGCGAGCGAGGTCGAGCGCTGGTCCACCCACCTGCGCAACTTCGACTGCGTCCGCGGGGTCATGGCTTTCGACGCATTTGCGCGCTGCTGGGTGCAGACAGGCGCTGCTCGATCGCATCGCCCTGCTCCTGGCCGAAGACGAGAGGCCGCGGTTCGCCCGACTCGCCCGGGCATGGGACGCGCGCAATGCGGAGACGTTCGAGCAGGCGATGCGCGTGCTGGCGGCTCACCTCGCATCGGCCGCGGCCGACGAGGCGACGGTGCCGATGCGGTTTCTCGGTGAATCGGCGCGTGCGTGGTTGAGCGGCGTCGCGACGGGCGAGCCGCGCGGCGATCCTGCGCTCGATGCGGCGCGTGCCGCGCTGGCCGAGCGCCTCGACGCGTGCCTCCGCGCATCCACGAACGAGCTCATCGGACTGCACGGACTCTCGGGCCGGGCCGCAGACGAGATCACGCAGCGCATGGGCGCCGCGTATGCGGTCGACCAGGCTGCGAACGCGGGCAAGGCGAGCGTGATCGGCGCGGCCGTGAGCGGGGCTCTCGGCGGCCTCGTCGCCGATCTCGCGGCCGGCGGACTCACGTTCGGTGCCGGCGCGTTGCTCGGCGGCCTGGTCGGCGCGGCCGGCGCCCACGGCCTCGCGCGCGCATACAACGTGGCACGGGGACGGGACTCCACGGCCCTGCGCTGGTCACCCGACTTCCTGTCCGGACGGGTCACGGCTGCCGTCCTTCGCTACCTGGCCGTCGCACATTTCGGTCGCGGTCGCGGAGACTTCGTGCAGACCGAGTATCCGCCGCAGTGGCCGCCGATCGTGGAGCGGGAGGTAGCTGTGCGGAGGCTGGAACTCGAAGATGTGTGGCGGAGCGCGTCGCAGGGAACGCCCGAAAGCCAGCTTCAGCCCCGGCTCCTGGGGCAGGTGCGCGCGACGAGCGCCGAGGTGTTGCGGACGCTCTACCCCGAGCACCGGTTGCCTTTCTAGAGGCCCTGCGGGCCGCTCGCCTCCCCGACGAACCACAACGCGACTGAGCTGAACAGGACGAGGGCGGCGAGTTCCATCATTGGATCCTCCTGTCGCGCCGAGGCGGCGCGGTGGGACCAGGGCATATTGTCCATGCTGCGCCGCGGCAAATCGGTGACGAAGGTTCGACTTCCGGGCCGTTGCGGTTTTCCGAGGGCTCCGCGTTCGCGCAGATGAGGCAAGTCACCTATTCAGGTGATTCCATCCACGATGGAATATGGTCTAGTCAGACCACAACATCAGAGGGTGGCTAGGAAGCAGCCCCAGGTCGAATGAGAAAAGCGGGCGGTCCCGAACGCGGTACTCCTGCCGGGCAACGGCGGAATGGCAACGGCTCGCGCAATGGCGGAACCGGACGGGCCGTCGATGGGCGTCGCGCGGTGCCAGGGAAGGTGCCGCGCGCCACCTTCCTGGCCAGGCCGGGTCGCATCATCACGCCGCTCGGGCGGCTCGTTCTCGATCACCTCGATCGCGGCGTCATCGTGCTCGACGCAAACGGCGTGGTCCTCGATGCAAACCTGCCCGGCACGCGGATCCTCGATGGCCGCAACGGGATGAACGTGCGGAAAGACCGGCTCACGTTCTCCGACGCTGCGTTCGACCGGCGCTTCGCGCAGTTGCTCGCGCAGCGGCGCCGCGACCCGGATTCCGTGACGCGGGCCATCGCCGCGCGGCTGCCGCGCCCGCGGGCCCAGCCATACTTCGTGCTGGCGATCCCGATTCCGCCGCACACGGACGCACGGAATGTCGCGGTCGCAGTGTTCGTCTATGCGCCCGACGAGCGGCGTGACATCTCGACCGAACTGCTGCGGGAAATCTACGGCCTGACGAATGCGCAGGCCGAGGTGGCGCGCCAGTTGTACGCCGGGCGGACCGTCGAGCACGCGGCGACTGCACTGCGACTCTCTCCCAACACGGTTCGCACGCACCTGAAGCAGATCTTCATGAAGTGCGACGTCAAGTCACAGGCGGAGCTGATGCGCCTGCTCGCACAGGGCCCGACGTCACTCTGAAGTTTCGTCCTCGGATGGCGGGGCGGCGCGCCTGCGTCACTTCACGGGCGGGATGCAGTGCTCGTCCACGAACGACTGTTGCGCCTTGACCTGCTCGCGCGAGGCCTTCGACCCGGCGCTCATCATGTCGGCGAGCTTGTTGCGCGCCGCGACGCACTCCGGCCCGTTCGCCACGCGGAGTTGCGCGGCCATCTGTTCCTGCTCGCGTCGCTTCGCGGGGTCCTTGCTGCAATTGATCTCCGTCGTCTGCTTGAGCCGGGTGATTTCCGCCGCGCTCGTCGGCGCCGTACCGCTTGTCAGGCGATCGAGCGCCTCGAGCGCGATCACGCACTCCCGGTTCTGCAGGCTCGAAAGGACCTCCGAGCGCTGGGCGGCCTGGGCCGGGGACACCGACGACGAGCCGGGCGCGGTTGCGCCCCGGGCGGAGGCCTTGCTGCTGCCCTTCGACGCCGACGAGCCGAGGTTGAGCGTCTGGTACTGCACGCCGGCCGGCGGCTTCGACGTCGAGAGATGCACGGTACCGTACTCGTCCACCCACTTGTACACCGTCGACGAGGCGAAGGACGGGGCCGACAGGATCATGAGCAGCGCGAGCGCCGCCGTCACGATCCCCGTTCCCGGCACAGACCTCGTGACTCGCTCGTTCACCATTGCAGATCCGGGACGCGCACTCCGCGGCGAGGTCAGGCGTAGCGCTTGAGGATCTTCGCGAGGCCTTCGGAGCCCGGGTGCAGCTTCTCGTAGGGCACCTGGTTCAGCGGCACGTCGGTGGTGCCGGACATCGCGTGCATGTCGGGACCGCTCGAGGAGACGAAGACGAGTCCCGTGACGTGCTCGCCCTGGCGCAGCTTGGTACGCAGGTACTCGAACGCCTTGCCGCGATGGGTCGGGTCGTAGTCCCTGTCGAGCTTGCGCAGCACGATCTGGCTGCCGTCGTGCATCTGCACCGGCAGTGCCTCGCCCTCGCCGTAGGATGCCTTGATTTCCTGGCGCGGCGGGATGTAATCGGCGTGCACGGCTTCGTGGTAGTGCTCGCGCGTGAACGTGTAGCTCTTGGTCGAGCCCACGTGGTCGTTGAACGTCACGCAGGGCGAGATGATGTCGATCATCGCAAAGCCCTTGTGCATGAGCCCCGCCTGGATCAGCGGCACCAGCTGCTCCTTGTCGCCCGAGAAACTGCGGGCGATGAACGTGCCGCCGAGCGAGAGCGCGGCGAGGCAGGGATCCACGGGCGCCTGCAGGTTCTCCTCGCCCTTCTTCGACTTCGTGCCGATGTCGGCCGAGGCGGAGAACTGGCCCTTGGTGAGGCCGTACACGCCGTTGTTCTCGCACACGTAGAGCATGTTCACGTTGCGCCGGATGGCGTGCGCGAACTGCCCGAAGCCGATCGAGAGCGAATCGCCGTCGCCGGACACGCCGATGTAATACAGATCCCTGTTCGCGGCGTTGGCGCCCGTGGCGACCGAAGGCATGCGGCCGTGCACGCCGTTGAAGCCGTGCGCGCCGCTCGCGAAATAGGCGGTCGTCTTCGACGAGCAGCCGATGCCGGAAAGCTTCACCAGCTGCTCCGGGCGCATCCCGAGGCCCCAGATCGCCTCGATGATCGCAGCCGTGACGGAATCGTGCCCGCAGCCGGCGCACAGCGTGGACATCGCGCCCTCGTAGTCGCGGCGCGTGAGCCCGATCGTGTTCGTCGGCAGGTCGGGGTGACGGACTTTCGGCTTGTTGATGAAGGACATGGTGCGTGTCGACTGTCCGTTGTGTGTGACTACTGCGCCGCGGCCAGGGAGGCGCGCCTGGCGTCGCCGAGCTCGGCGATCACGGCCTCGACGATCTCCTTCGAGGTCATCGGCAGGCCGCTGTAGTGCAGGATGGAATGCAGCTTCGACTTCGGCACGTCGGTCTCGAGCGTGAGCAGCGACTTCAGCTGCGCGTCGCGGTTCTGCTCGACCACGAAGATCTTCTCGTGCTCCGCCATGAAGGTCTCGACCTCCTTGGTGAAGGGGAAGGCCTTGATGCGCATGTAGTCGATCGGGATGCCGCGTTTCGCGAGGATGTCGCGTGCTTCGTTGACCGCACCGCGGCTGCTGCCGATGGCGACGAGGCCGATGGTGCTGGTGCCCGTGGCCTCGATGACCGGCGGCGGCATCAACGTCCTCGCGCGCTTGAACTTGCGCAGCAGGCGGTCGAGCACGACCTGGTACTCCGCGGAGTCCTCGGTGTAGCCGCCGTACTGGTTGTGGCCCGAGCCGCGCGTGAAGTACGCGCCCTTGGCCGACACGCCCGGCAGCGTCCGGTACGGGATGCCGTCGTCGTCCTTGTCGAGGTAGCGGTGGAACTTCGGCAGGGCCTCGATCTCCTCCTTCGTCAGCATCTTGCCGCGGTCGGGACGGTAGGCGTCGTCCCACACCAGGTCCCTGCACATCCAGTCGTTCATGCCGATGTCGAGGTC
>JBBIVG010000193.1:0-6801 GCA_037439865.1 Nevskiaceae bacterium | reverse complement strand
CCTTGAACTGGTCCATGCCGTCCGGCAACTCCTCTTCCGAGAAGATCGCCTCGGCGGGGCACTCGGGCTCGCACAGCGTGCAGTCGATGCACTCGTCGGGATCGATGACGAGCATGTTGGGCCCTTCGTGGAAGCAGTCCACCGGGCAGACCTCGACGCAGTCCGTGTACTTGCACTTGATGCAGTTTTCGGTGACGACGAAGGTCATCGGTTCGCTCCGCGGGGTCTCAGGTTGCTGCCGCACCCGTTGGCGGCTCGAGGGGCGCGTATTGTGCCAAACCGCCGCCGCGCTGCAAAACCGGCCGCTCAGCGGGGCGGGTGCTTGCGGTAGTCGATCGACGTGAAGTAGTGCTGCTCGAGCCCCTGGCGCCTGTCGTCGAGGTAGCGCTTGAGCGCGAAGTCCACGCTACGGAAGGCGATGTCCTGCCACGGGATCTCGCCCTCCTCGCAGAGCATCACCTCGAGGCTTTCGGGCCCGGCGCCGAACTCGGGCGAGGGCAGCCGCGCGCGGAACATGACGTGCACCTGGTCCGCGTGCAGGACGTGCACCACGGCCAGCAGCGAGCCGACCTCGACGTGCGCCATGGCTTCCTCGACGGCCTCGCGCCGCGCCGCGTCCTGCGTCGTCTCGCCGTTCTCCATGAAGCCGGCGGGAATCGTCCAGTAGCCGAGGCGCGGCTCGATCGCACGCTTGCAGAGCAGGATGCGGCCCTCGTACTCGGGGACGCAGCCCGCGACGATCTTCGGGTTCTGGTAATGCACGCGGCCGCAGCCCGTGCAGACGTGCCGGGGCAGGTGGTCGCCCTCCGGGACCTTGAGGGTGACCGGCTGGCCGCAATGAGGGCAGAAATTCACCGGGCGCTATCCGCTGGTCACTGAATGCTTCCGTGGTGCCGGGAGGGGGAATCGAACCCCCACGCTATCGCTAGCGCCGGATTTTGAGTCCGGCGCGTCTACCAGTTCCGCCATCCCGGCGCGGACCGGAAAGCTTAACCGATCGTCGCCCGGCCAGTACAAAGTTATTTCCCTTCAATGATTTACACTCGCTACCGAAGGTCCTTCGGCAGGTCGCCATTCCGTGACGGCGCCGCGGGACCGGTCCCCTCCTGAACCTATTACAATGCGCACGGTCTGACTGCGCACCACGTCGCCTGCGGGCGGCACGCGTTCCTGCACGGAGAGTGCTCGCATGCGACGACGTTTCGGGTTGATTGCGCTGTGCCTGATTGCCCTCGCGGGCCCGGTCCGGGCCGACGACCGGCTCACCTCCGAACTCGTCGCCGCGGCGCCGGCCGCCAATCCCAAGGTTCTCTCGCTCGCGGCCCGTGCGGCCGACTGCGCCCGCAAGCAGGGTCTGCTGAGCGCATTCCATCACCTCGCCGTCATCGACTATTCCCTGCCTTCGACGCAGCCACGGCTGTGGGTCTTCGACGTGGACAAGGGGCGCCTGCTGTTCCAGGAACTCGTGGCGCACGGCCGGAACACCGGCGAGAAGTTCGCCGAGCGTTTCTCGAACGCGGAAGGCAGCAAGATGTCCAGCCTCGGCCTGTTCCAGACGGCCGACACGTACTACGGCAACAACGGCTATTCCCTGCGCCTGCGCGGCCTCGACGCCGGCTTCAACGACAACGCGCTGTCCCGGGCCATCGTCATGCATGGTGCGCCCTACGTGAGCGAGACGATTGCGTCGCGGCTCGGCCGGCTCGGCCGCAGCTGGGGCTGCCCCGCCGTGCGACAGGAAGTCGCGCGCATCGTGATCGACACGCTGAAGGACGGTGCGCTGCTGTTCGCGTACTACCCCGACCGCAAGTGGCTCGCCGAGTCTCCCATGCTGAAGTGTGGGCCCGACGCGGAGTCCCGGATCGCCGAGAACGCGACGAGGCCTGCCGCGCGCCGCGGCTGAGCCGGGATCGACATTCCCTCCCGGCGCCGGTCCGCGGCACCACGCGCGACCTTTTGATGCCCAGGCGCATCTAACGGGGTGAATGTCCCCGTTTTCCGACAGCGACATACCTCCCGACACGGTCGTCCGTGCCCAGGCCGGTGACCCGGTCGCCTGCGAGGCGATTTTTCGCGCCTTCGAGCGGCCCGTCCGGACGCTTGCGCGGAGGCTCGTGCCCCGGCGTGCCGCTGCCGACGACTTGACCCAGGACGTGTTCGTGGACGTGCTCTCGAACCTGGCGAGGTTCGACGGGCGTGGATCGTTCGCCGGCTGGGTTCACGCCATTGCCGTGAACCGGTGCCTGATGCACCTGCGATCGCCCTGGCAGCGCAGCCTGCGCTGGCTCGATGCCCTCGGCGAGGGCGACGTGGCGCGGCCGACGTCACCGGCGGCGAGCGACGGCGAACACGTCGACCTCGAGCGTGCCCTGGGGCAGCTCGGTGACACCGCTCGAGTGGTGGTGTGGCTGCACGAGCGGCTCTCGCCGGCCGCGCGCGCCGTCGTCTGGCTGCACGACGTCGAGGGCTACACCCACGCCGAGATCGGCGCGCTGCTCGGTGGCACACCCAGTTTCTCGAAGTCGCAGCTCGCCCGAGCGCACACGCGCCTGCGCGAGCTCCTCGAGCCCGATGGAGTCGAAGCACCATGCATGCCCGTATCGACCAGCTGCTGAGCCTGCGCGACGGTGAGCCGACCGATGCTGCGGTCCGCGCGCACATCGAATCCTGTGGCGAATGCACGGATGCGCTCGTCCGCCTGAAGGGTGTCCGCGAACGCCTTCGCAAGCTGCCCCTGGCCGATCCGCAGCCGCACGCCTGGCAGCCGATCCAGGAGAAGCTGGCGGACCGCGAGGCAGCCGCGCGGCGCCAGTTGCGCGTGACCCGGCTCGCGGCCGCCGCGTCGGTGGCAGCCCTGGCGGTGCTGGCCGTCGTGGCCCTTCGCGACCGGTGGCGCGTATCGCCAGCGCACGAGCCGGTGGCCGTCACCGCGCCGGCGAAGACGACCGATCCGGCCGCCGTCGAGCAGCTGCGTGAAAGATCGGTCGCGCTCGAACAGGTGCTGGCAGCCATGCCCGCGCGGCCCGCCGTCGAGCGCGCCGACGTCTCGATGCCGATCGACACGCTCGAGGCGCAGGTGCAGTGGGTCGATCACCAGCTCTCGCTCACGGGAGCGGGGACTGGCGGCGCTGGCCGCAGCGATGCCGAGCGGCTGTGGCGCGAGCGGGTGGAAGTGATGAGTTCCTTGGTGCAGTTGCGCTATGTCGAGGCGCAACGCGTCGTACTCTGAATCGGAGACCAGGCATGAAGAGAATCGAATCGATCCGCGGCGGCCGTGCCCTCGTACGTGGCGTGGCCATTGCGCTGCTCGCGATCGCGAACCCGCTGGTGGCAGCCGACGCGCCGCCCGACCAGGCCGCACTCGAGAAGCAGCTGGCGGATGCCCGTGCGCGTCTCGATGCGGCGGCACGGGACGTCGCGAAGCTGAGCGCGGAACTCTACGGTGACGAGGGCGTGCAGGTGATGAAGTTCATGCATGGCGGTCCACCGGGCGCGATGCTCGGCGTGAACGTCAGCGGCGCGCGCGATCGCGACGAGGGCGTCGAGGTCGTCGGGGTCAGTCCCGGCGGTCCCGCCGAGGGCGCCGGCCTCAAGGCCGGGGACGTCGTCGTCGCCGTGAACGGGCAGGCCCTGAAGAAGTCGGCGGAGCGCTCGACCGCGTCGCAGCTGGTCGCGTACATGCGCGGCGTCGAGCCCGGACAGACGGTCAAGGTGGAGTTCCTGCGCGACGGCAAGCGCCAGTCGGTGGACGTGAAGACGGTGGCGGCCGAGCCGCCGATGGCACGCATGATGCGCGACCGGATGATGGCCATGCCCATGGGCGAGGGCATGGAGATGCCCCCGTTCCACCAGATGCTGATGGCCGATCGGCCGTTCGGTCCGCTCGAGCTGGTGCCGATGACGCCGAAGCTCGGCCAGTACTTCGGCACCGACAAGGGCCTGCTGGTCGTCCGGGCGCCGGACGGGTCCAGCCTGGCGCTGGAGGAGGGCGACGTCCTGCTCACGATCGGGGGCCGCACCCCCGAAGGCCCGGGGCAGGCCTTCCGGATCCTGCATTCCTACGAGCCGGGCGAGAAGGTGAAGCTCGGAATCCTGCGCAATCGCAAGCGCATGGAAGTCGAAGCCACGGTCCCGGACCACGGCCCGATGGGTGGCCGCATGCATGCGCCGGGTGCCGCGCCGCGGGGTCCAATGCCCCCGGCTCCGCCTGCGCCACCGGCGAATCCGGCCCCGGCGAAAGCCGGCGCGACCTGACGCCGCCGATCGATCGCGGGGGGGCCGGTCACACCGGGCCCTCTGCTAGCATGCGCGCCCCATGCTGCGCGCCGACTTCCATTACGAGCTGCCCGACGAGCTCATCGCGCGTCACCCGACCGCCCGGCGCAGCGACAGCCGGCTCCTCCATCTCGACGGGCGCACTGGCTCGATCATCGACCGTCAATTCGCGGACCTTCCCAGGCTGCTGCGCGAGGGGGACCTGCTCGTGTTCAATGACACGCGCGTCATCCCCGCGCGGGTCCACGGCCACAAGGAGACGGGCGGCCGCGTCGAGATCCTGCTCGAGCGCGTGCTCGAAGGAAATCGCGCACTCGCGCAGTTGCGGTCGAGCAAGCCGCCGGCGCGAGGCTCGAAGATCGTGCTCGGCGGGGGAGCGGTGGTCACCGTGGCAGGCCGCGACGACGAGTTCTGGCTGCTCGAGTTCGCCGAGGATCCGGGCGCGGTGTTCGAGCGCTGCGGAGAGATGCCGCTGCCCCCGTACCTGAAGCGGGCGGCGGAGGATTTCGACCGGGATCGCTACCAGACCGTGTACGCCCGCGAGCCGGGCGCGGTCGCCGCGCCCACGGCGGGGCTGCACTTCGACGAGCCGCTGTTGTCCGCCTGCCGTGCAGCGGGCGCCGCGATGGCTCAAGTGACCCTGCACGTTGGCGCCGGAACGTTCCAGCCGGTGCGCGTGGACGACGTGCGCGACCATCGCATGCACGCCGAGTGGATCGTGGTCCCGGCCGCCGTGTGCGAGGCCGTGGCAGCCTGCCGAAGGTGCGGCGGCCGCGTCATCGCGGTGGGTACGACCTCCGTGAGGGCTCTCGAATCGGCCGCCGCAGGGGGTACGCTGCAGCCGCTCGCCGGAGACACCCGGCTCTTCATCACGCCGGGATACCGCTTCCGTGTGGTCGATGCGCTGGTGACCAACTTCCACCTGCCTGAATCGACGCTGCTGATGCTTGTGGCGGCTTTCGCCGGACGCGAGAGCGTCCTGCGCGCGTACCGTCACGCCGTGCAGGAGCGATACCGGTTCTTCAGCTACGGCGACGCGATGTTCGTCGAGCCGGCGCCCGAGGCGCTCGCACCGCGGGAGTGCGCGTGATGTTCGAGATGCGGGCAATGAGCGGTCGAGCACGCCGCGGGCGGCTCACGCTGCGGCGGGGAACCGTCGAGACGCCGGTCTTCATGCCGGTCGGCACGTACGGGACGGTGAAGGCGATGACGCCCGAGGAGTTGTCGGGCCTCGGCGCCGACATCGTCCTCGGCAACACGTTTCACCTGATGCTGCGCCCGGGCACGGACGTGATCCGCGCGCACGGCGGGTTGCACGGCTTCATGCACTGGCCGGGCCCGATCCTGACGGACTCGGGAGGCTTCCAGGTCTTCAGCCTCGCGGAGTTGCGCAAGCTCACGGAGGAGGGCGTCCGCTTCCGGTCCCCGGTGAATGGCGATCCCGTGTTCCTGAGCCCCGAGATCTCGATGCAGGTGCAGACCGCGCTCGACTCCGACGTGGTCATGGTGTTCGACGAGTGCCCGCCGTACCCGGCCAGCGAGTCGGACGCCCGCCAGTCCATGGAGCTTTCGATGCGCTGGGCGCGGCGCAGCCGCGACGCGTTCCGCGAGCTCGGCAACCCGAACGCCCTGTTCGGCATCGTGCAGGGCGGGACGCACCTGCCCCTGCGCCTCGAGTCGATCGCGGCGCTGCGGGACATCGGCTTCGACGGATACGCGGTCGGTGGGCTCGCGGTCGGCGAGCCGGCCGAAGAGCGCAACGCCGTGCTCGACGCACTCGAACCCGAGTTGCCCGCGGATCGCCCGCGCTACCTGATGGGAGTCGGCACGCCGGCCGACATCGTGCAGGCCGTCTCGCGCGGCATCGACATGTTCGACTGCGTGATGCCGACGCGCAACGCGCGCAACGGCCACCTGTTCACCCGCTTCGGCGACGTGCGCATCAAGAACGCCATCCACAAGGCCGACATCCGTCCGCTGGACGAGCAGTGCGAATGCTACTGCTGCAAGAATTTCAGCCGTGCCTACCTACATCACCTCCACCGCGCGGGCGAGATACTCGGCGCGCGGCTCAACACCATCCACAACCTGCATTACTACCAGGAACTGATGCGCGACATGCGGGCGGCTATCGAGCGAGGGCAGTTCGCGGAATTCGCGGCGGCGTCCCGCCAGGCCCGCGCGGGTCATGGTCGTGACATGGTGCTGTGATAAAATGCCGCCTTTGAACATGTGACCGGAGCAATACACGATGAGCAACCTGACCGAATTCTTCATTTCCAGCGCACACGCAGAGGGCGCGGCCGCTGCCGGTGAGCCGAACACCTTCATGCAGTTCCTGCCGCTGTTCACCCTGCTGGTGATCTTCTACTTCCTGATCCTGCGTCCGCAACAGAAGCGTGCCAAGGACCAGAAGGCGATGCTGGAGGCGTTGCAGAAGGGCGACGAGGGGGTGACCACCGGCGGTCAGCGCGGTCGTATCGTGAAGGTGGGCGAGAACTACCTCGGTCTGGAAGTCGCCGACAA
>JBBIVG010000192.1:0-6801 GCA_037439865.1 Nevskiaceae bacterium | reverse complement strand
CGCCGCGGTGCTGCCCTGGGACGCGGGCGAGGGCGAACTAGTCTTCACGACCGACAGCTTCACGGTGCAGCCGATCGAGTTCCCGGGCGGCAACATCGGCTCGCTCGCGGTGCACGGCACCACGAACGACCTCGCCGTGGCCGGCGCGATCCCGAAGTACCTGAGCCTCGGCGTGCTGCTCGAGGAAGGCCTCGAGTTCGCGGTGCTCGAGCGCGTGGTGGCCGGGATCGCCGCAGCGGCGGCCGAGATCGGCGTCGTGGTGGCGGCGGGCGACACGAAGGTCGTGCGCCGCGGCGAGGGTGGCGGCATCTATCTCAATACCAGCGGCATCGGCGTGAAGGACCCGTCGCTCAAGCTCGGCATGGACCGCATCCGCGCGGGCGACGCCCTGCTCGTCAGCGGGCCCGTTGGCGACCACGGCATCGCGGTGATGCTGGCGCGCGAGCAGTTCGGGTTGCGCGGCGACCTGCAGTCGGACGCCGCGAGTGTGCTGCCCCTCACGCGCGCGCTTGCGGCCATCCCGGGGCTCCGTTTCATGCGCGACCCCACGCGCGGGGGACTCGCGACCGTGACGCACGAGATCGTGCATGCGAGTGATCTTGGCGTACTGCTGCGGGAGGAGCGCATCCCGGTGCGTGATTCGGTACGCTCGGTCTGCGAGATGCTGGGCTACGACCCCTACTTCCTCGCCTGCGAGGGGCGCGTGGTGTCCGTGGTGGCCGCCGAAGACGCCGATCGCGCGCTCGCGGCAATGCGCGCGCTGCCTGGTGGTGCCGATGCTTCGATCATCGGGCAGGTACGCGAGCAGCCGCAGCGCGTCGTGCTCCAGACGGAGATCGGCGGCGAGCGCGTCATCGAAGAACTCGAAGACGATCCGCTGCCGCGGATCTGCTGAGGGACATCTTCCTGCTCGGTCGGTCCGGTCGCCAGCGAAAGGCGGCATCGCGTCTGCGACTCCTCCGCGGTCACAGCTTCCGCTGCGCGTCAATCGTCAACAACCGAGGGGTCTCCCCTCGCGCCTGAGAACGGCTCTCAAAGAGCCGCGTCGAACCTGCAGATCGCGCAGTGTCGCTGCGGATATCCGAAGTGCATGGAACTTTTTCGGAAGCCTAGCATCGCCGCTGAAGTTTGCGGTTTTCGTGAACCGCAACACATTCGCTGGTTTGACGCGAATCCAACAGGGAGTCAACGATGAAACTTGCAAGCGCCCGCGGCATCACGCGATCGCGTGTGCCATTGATTGCGATGCTTGCGCTCGCCGCGACGATCGGCCTGGCCGGTTGTTCAGGCGACGACGGCAAGAACGGGGCCACAGGCCCGGCCGGCACGCCCGGTACTCCGGGCGCCACGGGTCCGACGGGTCCGACCGGTCCCACGGGTCCGACGGGTCCAACCGCATCGCAGAACCCGGTCGAGAGCTGCACGGTGTGTCACGGCGACGGTTCCGTCGCCAGCGCCAAGGTGGCCCATGCGGTCACCGGCGTGCCGACCGTCACCAGCGTCAAGGCCGCGGCAAGCGGCGCCAATCTCGTCGTCACTTTCAACTTGAAGGTCGACGGCGTGAACGCGACGGATTTCAACGCGGTCAACCGAAACTACCTGTTCAACGGGACGACGCGAACAGACTTGACCACCACCAATCCGGCCGCCTTGAGCGGCGGCACGGGTGGCAACTACACGATCACGATCACCAATGCTGCGCTCGCATTCCCTGCCAACTCGCGATACCTCTTGCGGGTCCAGAATGTCGCCGGCGTACGCGCCTACGTGGTGGCCGATTATCCGGCCGCCCCGATCCCGCAACTGGCGAGCGACCAGGCGTGCCAGAACTGCCACGGCGGTGTCGGCGAGGGGATCCACAACGCCTACCCGATGGGCGCAAGCCAGTGCACCGTGTGTCATGACGCCAGCAACTCCGCCGGCGGCGATGCGAAGGCCGTGCTCTTCAACCTGGTGCACAGCATCCACAATTCGGAGCTCATGCCCGGCGGCAGTTGGGAGTTCGACCCGACCCACGTTTACGCGGTCAGCTATCCGACATACATGATCAACTGCAGCGTCTGCCACGACAGCGCATCTGCGCTGACGTCGGTGAACGCGATGCCGGTGACGGGTCCGGGCTGCCTGAGCTGCCACGGGTCCATGGAGAGCTGGGCGGAAGACTTCGCGAGTTCCGGAGCGACCTTCCACAACAGCATGGACGCGACCACGGATTGCCAGCAGTGCCACAAGGTCGGCGGCGTCGCGGCTGGCCTGGCCAATGTCACCGACTTCCACAACGGGTTCGAGACCGAGCGCGTGGGCATCATCTGGGACGGCGTCGATACCTCCGTCACGGAAGGCAAGAAGATGACCATGACGATCACGGGAGTCGTCGACGACGGGACGAACCAGAAGATCTCGTGGGGCGCTACCTACAATGGCGCGCCAGTGAATCCGTGCAACGCCACCGTCGGTCCGACTACGCCGCTGTTCCTGCTCCCGGCTGGTACGGATACCAACAAGATCGACGGACAGTTCAGCATGCTGCGCACCTACGCGCAGGCTGACGATTGGGTCGCGAGCACGAGCACGAGCGCGCCGGGCCAGCCGGGCAGCTCGGTGAACCTGACCACGACGAACACTACCTGCTCGGGGAACGTGGCAACCACCACGGTTCCGGTCGAGGCGGGTACCGCAGGGAAGCGGGCCATCGTGGCCCTGCAGGGCAAGCCGATGTTCCCGGTGTCAGCGGCGCTGAAGGCCGCGAATCCGGAGTACGAATGGCTCTTCACGTATGTCCGCGTTCCGACTCCGACGTACACGTTCACCGTCGGCACGGGGGCTCCGGCTCCGGCGCGCCGTAACGTGGTCGATACCAGCCAGTGCCTGAAGTGCCATGTGGGCTCGCTCTACCAGCACGGCAACACCCGGGTGGACAACGCGAACATGTGCGTCATGTGCCACAACCCGGCGTCGAGCGAGCAGAGCGTCCGGACCAGCATGGGCATCCTCGCGAACGGCGTAGTCGACACGACGAAGACGTATGACGGTCTGGTCGGCCAGACGTACGAGTTCAAGACGATGCTGCACCGCATCCACTCGTCGGGCGAAAGCACGGCGACCCAGTTCGTCATCTATCGGACGCGCGGCATCTATGGCTGGGCGCCCGTCGAGTCGCTGCTGGGTCCGAACTGGGCGTCCCTGCCATGCACCACCCCGACAGCGGGCAGCAACCTGGTGTACGGGGCGACGAACTCGGCCCAGAGTTGCCAGCCGTTCAACTTCTTCGAGCCGACTTACCCGCGGCAGTTGAACGACTGCAAGGCGTGCCACGGCACGATCCTGGATACGAAGGGCTACTTCCCGGATCCGACCAAGGCCGTCGCAACGACCTTGAACGCGGGCGGCACGACGTGGAAGACGCAGACCGACGACACGCTGCAAGGCGCATCGGCTGCTTCGTGCGTGACGTGCCACCACACGGACACCGATGTGAAGGCGCATGCGTATCAGAATGGCTTCCTCCCGGCGGTGTTCCCGAACGGCCGTCAGACCATTCTCGACGCGAACAAGTGAGCTGATGTACGACTGACCGACAGGTGAGCGGGGTGGACCTTCGGGTCCACCTCGCGGCACCTCCGGAAATCGCACAAGTCAGAAAAGCTGGGCCGGGCATCATGCCCGGCCTTTTTTTCGATCTTCGGCAGCGCGGACCTGATCGCCGGGGTTGGCCCGCGCGACGTTGCCGCGGCCGCGAATCCGGGCCGGCCGCTCCTCCGAGGCGGATCCGCGGGTCCACGCTGGATGCAAATGAGAATTGCGGATAACCGAAATACAGATCGACATCTCCTTTACCTAACATCGGCCCCGACTCCCCGGCCCCGGGCCGGGGGACCCGTATTTGCCCGACTCATCACGAACCAATTCGCTAAGGGAGCCAGCCATGAAGCCTGCCAGCACACGAGGCCTGACGCGATCCCGCGTGTCCGCCCTCGCGTTGATCGCGTTGACGGCGATCGGTATCGCCGCGTGCTCCGGCGACGACGGCAAGAACGGCGCCATCGGCCCCACGGGTCCCACGGGACCGGCGGGCGGCGTCGGCCCCACGGGTCCCACGGGTCCCACCGGGCCGGGCACCCCGCCCAGCATCGAGGCCGGCGGTCCGGTCGTCATCGGCGACGGCAGCGCACTCACGGCCGACCAGATCAAGGCGATCGGCGTGCTCGTGGCGCAGATCACGTCGGCATCGATCCCGGCCGCCAGCCCGGTGCCCGTCATCGAATTCACGTTGAAGACGTCGCACGGCGGCGCGGCGACCGGCCTGGCGCCGAGCGCCTTGCTCGTGACGGTCGCGAAGCTGGTGGCTCCGCCGGCGGGTTCCACGAACTACCCGCAGTCGTGGCAGAGCTACATCAACCGGACGCAGACCGCATCCGCGGGTCCGAAGCCGATTCCGAGCGCTACTCAGGCGAACTCCGAAACTGGAACGGCCGGCACGCTGGTTGACCTCGGCGACGGCAAATACAAGTACACGTACAAGGTGAACCTGGCGCAGGTGACCACCCCGATCGCGGTCGCCTTCGACCCAGCGGCCACGACACGTGTGGGCCTCGAGGTTCGTCTCGCCGGCGCGGCCGAGCCGCTCGGTCCGGACAACCCGTTCAAGGACGTCGTCCCGAACGGTGGCGCCGGCAACGGGGACAAGCTGATCGCCTCGACCGTGGCGTGCGACACCTGCCACGAGCGGCTCGACCTGCACGGCGGTCCGCGTCACACGGTCGAGTACTGCGTGACTTGCCACAACCCGGGCACGGTGGATCCGGACAGCGGCAACTCCGTCGACCTCGCCTACATGGTCCACTCGATCCATGCCGGCGACCTGCGCGGGCCGGCGATTCCGAGCTCGACGAACCCGACCCCGATCCCGTTCATCGTGTACGGCTTCGGTGGCAGCGAGAACAACTTCGGTGACGTCACTTATCCGCAGGCCCTGAATTTCTGCGACAAGTGCCATACGAAGTCGACTGCGACCCCGGACGGCGACGCGTGGTCGAGCAAGTCGTCCGCTGCGGCCTGCGGCGGTTGCCACATCAAGGGGCTCAACAAGACCGCGTACAGCGCGACCGCCGGCTATACGTACACGTACTCGCACACGGCGCTGGTCTTCACGGCGCCGGACGGCACGTGCGGACAGTGCCACGTCGCGGGCAGCGCGGCCGGCTCGACCTCCGACCACCACCTGCTGGCCGGTGCTCCGCTGTCCAAGATGCTCGGCGCGCAGTTCAAGTTCCAGATCCTGGGCGTGACCAACGTCGGCCAGGGCAAGGTCCCGAGCATCAAGTTCAAGGTGACGAAGGCGGACGGCACGACGGCGTATGACATCGTGAACGACAAGGCCTTCACGACCTCGGGCGCGAGCCTGAACATCAACCTCGCCTGGGATCCGGCCAAGGACATCACGAATGCCACGGCCGACGGCACGCAGCCGGGCCTCCGCTCGAACAGCACGCCGCGGCGCAGTGGCTACGCGGTACAGATGAACATCCAGCAGATCCTGGCGGCGGCCAAGACGGCGGGCCAGGCGAGCGACGGCAGCTACACCATCCCGTTCTTCACGGCCAGCCCGGTGGCGACGACCAACCTGATGGTGCAGATGGACGGCCACCCGAAGGCGCTGCCTCCGGGCGTGACGGACTGGACGAAGTCGGTCAATGCGGCGGCCGGCATGACGGTGTTCTACACCGGCACGCCGCGACCGCGGCTCGTGACCCAGGCCAATTGCGAGAACTGCCACAACCAGCTGTCGTTCCATGGCGCGAACCGCAACGGCGACCCGCAGGGTTGCACGGTGTGCCACAACAGCAGCGGCGGTTACGCGGATGCGGGACTCGGCACGATCGCGTTCGGCACGTTCGCGCACGCGATCCACGTCGGCTCCGTCGAGGAGATCGGCGAGGTCACGTACCCGCAGAGCCTGGCCCGCTGCGGGACGTGCCACGTGCCGAACACCTACTACACGGCTCGCGATGGTGCGGTGGCCGTCAGTACCGGCTCGGGGACGGACCAGTTCAACCTGACGGACGACACCTGGAGCACGGCGACGTCGGCGACCTGCTCGGCCTGCCACAGCGGCAGCTCCGCGAGGGCGCACATGACGCAGAACGGCGGCCTGTTCGACGTCGTGGGTGGCAAGACCCAGAACCCGTCGTCGGCGACCGAGGCTTGCTCGGTCTGCCACGGCCCGGGTCGCATTGCCGACACGGTCGCGGCGCACGAGTAAACATGATGAGCGGCCGGGCACCCGTCGGGGTGCCCGGTCCCTGCCCCGATCCGTCGGGGACAGGTTCCAGGGGCCGGGCATCCGCCCGGCCTCCTCTTTTTTGGACCCGATCAGCAGGCTGTTGATAATTGCGGTTATCCGAAGTATCTGGTGGCGGAGGTTGGCCGCTAGCATCCGCCGCAATCGCGTTCGTCGCGGCGGTTGGGCCGTGGCGGCCGCTTTCGACGAGGCTCAGGCCCGAGACATGACATCGCACAGGGAGCCAGCAATGAAATTCCGAACCCCCCGGGGCTACACGCGGTCGCGCGTGCCACTCCTTGCGTTGATGGCATTGACCACCGCCGGAATCGCAGGGTGCAGTGGCCCGGGCAGCACGGGCTCGTCCGGATCAGGTGGCCCGACGGGCCCCACGGGGCCCACGGGCAGCGGCCAGGCAATCCCGCTGTCGATGGCGCAGAACGTCATCGCCACGATCACGACGGTCACGGTCGCGAGCGACACGCTGAAGCCGACGGTGACCTTCACGCTGCAGGACAGCG
>JBBIVG010000191.1:0-6809 GCA_037439865.1 Nevskiaceae bacterium | reverse complement strand
GCGAGCTGGATCGCCTCGTAGATGTCCTCTTCCGGGCAGATGCAGACCGGGCACCCGGGCCCGGGCACGAGCTCGATGTTCTGCGGAATCGCCTTGCGCAGCCCGGCGGTCGTGATCGAGCGCTCGTGTCCGCCGCACACGTTCATGACCTTGATGCGCGGCGGCAGCGGCAGCGCGCGGATGCGGTCGAGCCACTCGGTTGCCGTGGTCATGGTGCCCTCCTCACCGCACCGGGCGGTGACCTGCGGCGTGCAGCGTGGCGCCCTCGGGCTGGACCTGCGGTCGCGCAGTCTCGCCGCGCCGCGTGCGCTCGCGCTGGGCCGCGACCTCGCGGTCGAGCCACGCGAGCCAGGCGTCGAAGCCGGCGCCGCCACGGCTCGTGAGCTCGATGCTCTCACCGCCGAACCCGATCTGCCGCAGCGAGGCTCGCGCCCGGTCGAGGCTGAATTCCGTGATGAACGGCAGCAGGTCCGTCTTCGTGACGAGCGACAGGTCCGCCGCGCGGAACATGACCGGGTATTTCGCCGGCTTGTCGTCGCCCTCGGGCACCGACAGCAGCGTGACGTTGCGGTGCTGGCCGAGGTCGAAGCTCGCCGGGCAGACGAGGTTGCCGACGTTCTCGATGAAGAGGATGTCGAGCCCGGCGAGCGGCAGGTCGTGCACGGCGTCGTGCACCATCGTCGCGTCGAGGTGGCACGCATTGCCCGTGCTGATCTGCACGGCGGGCACGCCGCAGGCGCGGATGCGCTCGGCGTCGTTCTCGGTGGCGAGATCGCCCTCCACCACGGCGACCTTCAGGCGGCCGCCGAGCGCGCGGATCGTCGCCTCGAGCAGGGCCGTCTTGCCCGAGCCCGGCGACGACATCAGGTTGATCGCGAGCACGCCGTACTGGTCGAAGTGTTCGCGATTGTGCGCGGCGACCCGGTCGTTCTCGTCCAGGATCGCGGTGATGACCTCGATCGTCTCGACCTTGCCGGCGACGCCCGTCGGCGCAGCGAGTGGCGCGCGCGTTGCAGCGGGGCCGAGCGAGCAACCACAGTCACGGCACATCTCGATGCCTCCTAGTGGACGGCCGCGGCGTCCGTCTCGATCTCGACGCGCCGGAGCAGCATCTCCTCGCCGCCGGTCACGTCCACCTGCCAGTCGCCGCACGCGCCGCACACGATCCTGTTCGGCTGGGCATCCGTCTCGGCGCCGCACGACCGACAGCGCACGCGCACGGGGACGGACTCGACCACGAGCGACGCGTGCTCGGCCAGCGTGCCGGCCGCGGCGATCGGATAGGCGTGCTCGAGCAGCTGCGGCTCGACGCCCGAGAGCGGGCCCACGGTGATCACGATCGAGACGACGCGGCGCGCTTCGTTCTGCCGGGCCACGCGCTCGACCTGCTCGATCAGCGCCTGGCACACGGCGAGTTCATGCATGCTCGCCGACCTCGTCGAAGAGCTCCCAGGTGAGCCGCGCCTCCTCCTCGCTCACCTTCTGGATGGCGTAGCCGACGTGCACCAGCACGTGGTCGCCGGGACCGATCGGCTCGCCCTGCATCATGAAGAGGCTGACTTCCCGCTCGATGCCCTTCGCCTCGCAGACGGCGGCGAAGCCGTCCACGGACCTGATTCTCATCGGCACTGCCAGGCACATCGCTGATCCTCCTCCCCCTGCGGGCGATCCCGCCGAACGCGCGGCAGACTCGCAAAAACCACCCCGCAGGGTCAAATCAGTAGATGCCCCGAGGCGGTCCGGGGTTCCCCGCGTCAGGGCCGGGGCATCACCGAGGGGGGCATCGCGGTTTCCGGCTCCCCGCGCTTCTTGAGCGAGGCCACCAGCCCGAACAGCGTCGGGAACCGCAGCCGGGACGCGAAGCGGGTGACGATCCGGCCGATCACTTCGGGCGCCCTCCGGGCGTGAGCACATCGACGGACAGGGAGAAGGTGCGCCCCTCGGCCGGCCGCAGCGCGCCGACGCCCACGACCTGGCGCGAGAGTTCCTCGCCGCGCTCGTTGCGGATCGTGAGCACCACGGAGTACTCCCAGTCGCCACCGCGCTGGGGATGCTCGATCGACCCTTCCACCCGCAGCGCCGAGAATCCCTCTGGCGTCGCCTGCGGCGCGACCGCGACGCCGAACCGCAAGTGGTGCTTGCACTGCGGGCAGACGGCGGCGCTCTCGAGGATCGTCGCCTTGCAGTGCGGGCACGTGCGGGTGCGGCCGACCGTGCCCGCCGGGGGGCGCCCGGGAAGCATTCAGGCAGGCCTCAGGTCACTTGCCGCCCGGACCCTGCTCGCCCCAGCCGAAGTCCGCCTGGCCGCGCATGCGCGATCCCGCTGCCACCGTGAGCACCGCCGCCTTGACGTCGCCGTTGATGACGCCGGTCTCGAGCAGTTCCACGCGCGCCGTCGCGTGGATGTTGCCCTGCACTTCGCCGCTCACCACGATGGTGGCCGCGTTGACCTGGCCCGTCACGTGCGCGCCCTGCTCGATCGTGACGTTGCCCTGCACGTTCACGTCGCCCTTGAAGCGGCCGGCGATGCGGACGTGGCCCGAGCCTTCGATCTTGCCCTCGATCGTGACGTCGGCCGCGATCAGCGACTCCTTGGCCGGACCGCGATCGACCGGGCGACGCGCCGTATCGACCGCGACCGGGCCGGTCCGCTCGACCGGGCGCACCGCGGGCTCGACCGGCAACGGGGTCGGCTCGGACGTGCCGGGTTCCTTGACCGAGGGATCTTTCCAGAGCGCCATAGCCTTCTCCTCTGTGTGCCGTGTGTCTGCCGTTCGAAAAGCTTGGTGCCGGCTGAGGGACTCGAACCCCCGACCAGCGGTTTACAAAACCGCTGCTCTACCAACTGAGCTAAGCCGGCCCCGGGAACGGCGATTCTAACCGCCGCCGGACGGCCGCGCTCAGGGCTGCGGGGCCACCGGCTTCACGGTTTCCGCAGGTGCCGGGCAGGGCTTCAGGCCGAGGCGCGGCAGCGGGTGCGCGTCCCCCTGGAAGACGTCGAGGCCCGGCAAGCCGGCATTGGCCTGGCGATCCACGTCGAGCCAGTAGACGTCGGCGGTGCGGTACCGGTCCTGCGACCGGGTCGTGAAGCCGGCCTTCTGCGCGATCGCCGCCGCCTCGGCCGCCTTCACGGGATCGCTGAACACCCCGAGCGACACCACGTTGCCCGGCGGTTCGTCCGTCAGGAGGTACGCGTCAGCGATTCCCGCTGCCTTGAGCGCAGCGAGGGCGTTCGCCGCGTCCTCGGGCGTCGCGAGATTCTCGACCCGCATCCACTGACCGACCCATACCTCGTCGCGCGACGCACGCAGCCGGGACGTGAAGCCGAGTTTCTCGAGTCGGCCGGCCGCCGCCTCGGCCGCGATCTTCTCGAGGAACGGGCCGCCGCTCACGCAGGTCACGGTTTCACCCGAGACGTCGGACAGCCCGGAACCCTGCACGGCGCTCGACAATTCGCTGGCAAGCGGCGCCTCCCGCAGCAGTCGGATCGAGTGCGGATGCGGGCTGCTCGGTGTCGGGCGCCCGGCCGGAGCCGGCGCCGGGGCGACCCACTGGGTCCAGGCGAGGAACAGGATGTTGGCCAGCAGCAGCAGCAGGAACAGTGCGCGCACTTGGGGCGGCTCGTTTGGTCCGGGGAAGGAGCGGGAACGGATCTTAGCCGGAAAAGAAAAGGCCCGCCCCTCGAGCGAGAGGCGGGCCCGATGAGTCGGGGAAGACGGATCGCGCTACTTGCCGCCGCTCGACATGTAGGCGGCCACGTCGGGGATTTCCTGGTCGGTGAGCTTGATGGGAGATTTGTGTTTCAGCTGCCCCGTCGCGATCTTCCTGATCGCGTCGGTCAGTCCCTTCACGTCCTCACCCTGGAAATCCGATACGTCGTGGCACTCGGCGCAGGACGCCGCGAATTTCGCCTTGCCAGCTGCCGCGTCGGCGCTCGCCGCGAGGCTCCAGCCTGCGAGGCCGAGCGCAGCCGCCGAGACGACGAGGGCACGACCCGTCTTCATTCCGATCTTCTGGCGGTTACTTGCCGGACACCATGAAGGCCGCGACGTCGGCCGCCTCGGCCGCGCTCAGCTTGATGGCCTTCTTGTGCTTCATCTGGCCCGCCGAGATCTTGTCGATCTTGGCCGCGACTTCCTTGGCGTCCTCACCCTTGAAGTCCGCCGTCTCGTGGCACTCGGCGCACTGCTTCTCGAAGGTCGCCTTGCCCGCGGCCGCGTCGGCCAGGGAAGCGCTGCTGTAACCCGCCAGTCCGGCTGCCGCCACCGCGATCGTCACCATGCTGCTGATTTTCATCAACTTTCTCCAGAAAGAATGCCCGGCGGGGGCACTGTCGCCGGATTGCCGATTACCCCGGCGCGGATCATACACTCCGCGTCTGGCTCCTTAGACTGCGGCTTTCCGTGGCGGTTTCAATGCCGCGAAGGCCCCACGGTCAGGGTCCGTCGCGGCCCTCGGCGGCAATGGCCAGCCCGCGCAGGACGAGGTCGGGCACGGGCTCGTGGGGCGTCTCGATCCACGGGGCGACGGACGGCGCGGCCCCACCAGTCAGGAACAGGAGCGGCCTGGCGCCGAGTTGCCGCGTCATCTCCGCCACGCCGCGGTCGACGAGGGCGGCCACCGCGAGACGGCAGCCGCGTTCGATCGCGTCGCGGGTGTTATCGGCGAAGAGCGCCTGGCCGGGGGCGCCGCTCGTGGCCGTGTGCGAGGCGAGGTCGGCCGTGCCTCCCCACAGCGACCGCATCATGAGATCCGGGCCGGGCACGATGAAGCCGCCGAGGTGCCGGCCGTCGCCGACCACGCCGTCGAGGGTGGCCGCCGTGCCGACGTCGGCCACGCAACAGGCGCCCCGCGCGATCCGCCAGGCGGCGAGCACGGCGAGCCAGCGGTCCACGCCGAGCAACTGCGGGTCGGGGTACGCGTTCAGCACGCCAGCCGCCTCGCGGCTCGTCCTGACGAAGGTCGCCGCACGGCCAGTCTCTCGGCGCGCAGCCTCGTCGAGTGCCGCGGCACTTGGCCCGCCGGCCACGCTCGCGGCGACGACGCGCTCGATCCCGCGAACGTCGAACAGCGTCCTGCGCCAATCCTCGGCCGACCAGCCTGCATGGGAGGCAGCGCGCTGCGCGCCGAGCTGGCCGCGGTCGAGCGTCGCCCACTTCACGCGCGAGTTGCCGATGTCCACCAGCAGCATCATGCGGACGGCCCCGGCAGCGAGCGCAACGTCACGTCGCCGGCGAGGAACCGCTCGACGCGGCCGCCTACTTCGACGCGCAATGCGCCGTCCCGGTCGGCACCGAGCGCCCTGCCCTCGGCGTGACCCGACGCGTGTGCCACGCGCACCTGCGCCCCCGCGAGCGAATCGAGTTCGTGCCAGCGCGCCGCGAACGGCGCGAAACCCTCGAGGCCGAAACGCTCCAGGCCGGCGCAGATGGACTGGGCGAGCTGGCCCGCCAGCGCGTTGCGCCCGACCGCCCCGCCACCGAGCGCCTCGGTGAGGTCGGTCACGGGCGCCGCGCCGGCCGCCGCCAGCTGCCTGCGCGATTCGTTCGGAAGCGCGATGTTCAGCCCGAGGCCGACGACGACGCTCGCGGCGCCGCCCGCCTCCAGCTTGAGCTGGATCAGCAGCCCGCCGAGCTTGCGATGCCGCCAGACGATGTCGTTGGGCCACTTCAGCATCGCCTCGGCCACGCCGGCGGTGCGAAGCGTCTCTGCGACTTGGACACCGACGGCCAGGCCCAGCGCCGACAGGTCCGCGGGCACCTCGGGAAACGTCCAGGCGATCGAGAACGTGAGGCCGGATCCGAAGGGCGCGAGCCAGCTGCGGCCTCGACGGCCCCGCCCTGCCGTCTGGATCTCGGCGAAGGCGATGCGCGGCTCGCCCGGGCTCGGCGCCGGCGCGGTGTAGAGGTACTCGTTCGTCGAGTCGACGGAGAACGGCACTTCGAGTTCGCCCGGCAGGCCGACGTACCCGCTTGCCGCGGCCCGACGGATGCGCTTCGCATCGAGCAACTCGCAGGCGCCCGACAGCCGATAGCCGCGCCGTGCGACGCTCTCGATGGCGACCCCGAGCCGACGCAGGTCCGCCACGAGCTTCCAGACGGCCGTGCGGCTCACGCCGAGCCGCGAGGCGAGCGCGGGCCCCGCGTGCAGCCGTCCGTCGGCCAGCAACTCGAGCAGCGCGCGGCGCGAGCCGCTGGTCATCGAGGGCGAAGCAGCCACAGGCGTCGCGCGCGGTTCTCGTTGCCCGCGACCATGCGCGAGATGTTCGCGCGATGCGTGTAGATGATAAAGGCCGCCATCGCGACGCCGAATGCGATCAACGGCAGGTCGCCGGGTCGCGTGACCGCGAAATAGACGGGTAGCGACGCAGTGCCGAGCATCGTGCCGAGGCCGACGAAGCCCGTCAGCATCACGCAGGCGAGCCAGACGGCGAATACGGGTACGAGCGCGGCGGGTGCCAGCGTCGCCACGGCGCCGGGAAAGGGGTTGAACGCACGCAGCTTGCGCGCAAGAACCCCGGCGGGCTGGTTCCAGTCCAGCCTGGCTTCGGCCTTGTCGATCTTCGCCGCGTAGGTCACGCCGGCCTCGGGCTGGGCCGCGGCCGGCAGTTGATCGAAACGCGCCAGCGCCTCGACCACCAGCGCGCCGCCGAGTTCGGCGAGGCGGTCGTGCAGGCTGCCGGTGGTGTCCTGCGCGCCGATGTCGATGGCCTTCGACAGCAAAATCGGGCCGGTATCCAGCCCGGCTTCCATCCGCATGATGGTGATGCCGGTCTGCGCGTCGCCCGCCTCGATGGCGCGATGGATCGG
>JBBIVG010000190.1:0-6872 GCA_037439865.1 Nevskiaceae bacterium | reverse complement strand
CATTGACGTTCTTGGGGTCGTCGATGACCTCGACCGTCCATTGCCAGTTCCGGCTGTCCGGACGCATCTGCACCGCCTGGGCCACGAGCCTCTCGGTGATCATCTTGACCCGGTTCAGGACGGCCGGGTCCGTGACGAGCTTGCCCTCCCGCTTGTACTTGTCCATCTCCTGCAGGTAGGCCTGCCTGGACGCCGCAATGGCCTGGCTCTCCGAGACCAGCATCAGCTGCGTCCGGCCGGTGGGACTGGTGGCGCAACCGGCGATGAGCGCCGCGACGAGCAAGGCAACCGAGAATCTACGCAACATCCTGTAATCCCGTGTGGACGGCCCCCGAGGGGGCGAATGATGACGTGCGCGCGCGCAGCCGTGAAGGTGCCCGGCCGCGGCGCGGCCGGCAACGAATCTCCGCAAGTGGACGTGTCGTCCCGCTATCCTGTGACCTCGCACCCAACCCGCGGTTCCAACCGAACGAGAGTATGGCGCTGAAGCGGATCAACGTCGGCGAAATCACCCTGAACGTGCAGCATGTGGGCGCGGGCCCGCCCGTGCTGCTGCTGCACGGGTTCCCGGATTCACACGCACTCTGGCGCGACGTGGCGCCCCGCCTGGTCGCCGCTGGCCACGAGGTGATCGCACCCGACCTGCGCGGCTTCGGCGATTCCGACGCCCCGGCCGGGCGCCGTCACTATGCGATGGACCGGATCCTCGCGGACCTGCTTGGGTTGCTCACGACGCTCGGCGTCCGCGAACCCGTGCACGTCGTCGGGCACGACTGGGGCGCCGTGGTCGCCTGGGCCCTGGCCATCGCGCATCCCGGACGTGTCCGAACGAGCGTCGTGATTTCCGTGGGCCACCCCCGGGAGTACGCGCTCGCCGGCCTCGAGCAGAAACGCAAGGGCATGTACACGATCTACTGGCAGCTGCCGGGAATCGCGGAGGCCTCGCTGTCGCGCAGCGACTTCGCCGGCCTGCGCCGGTGGGCGCGCCACCACCCGGACGTCGAGACGACCGTGCGGCACATGTCGCGGCCCGGACGCCTGACCGCGGGCCTCAACTGGTACCGGGCCAACCTCTCGAGTGCGGTGTTCGGCCACTGGCCGGACTGCCGCGTGCCGACCCTCGGCCTCTGGAGCAGCGAGGACCACTGCCTGGCAGAGGACCAGATGCAGCGCTCGGGTCGCCGCATGGCCGCGCCCTGGCGCTACGAGCGCATCGAGAATGCCCGGCACTGGATTCCCCTCGAGGAACCCGAGCGCCTCGTGGACCTCGCGCTCGACTGGTTCAGGCAGGGTGCCGAACCGTCACGCTAACCCGCGGGCAATCCGGCGGGCTTCCTCCACGAAGACCTCGAGATCGCGGTCCTCGGTGCGGTGGTTGGCGATCGCCGCACGCAGGCAGTAGCGCCCACCCAGCGTCGTGTAGGACGGCGCGGCGATCCCGCCCTCGTGCACGCGGATGAGCAACTCCTCGTTCAGCGCGTTCAGCTTCTCCGCATCCAGGCCACCCGGGTTGTACCGGAAGCAGACGATGTTGATCACGACCGGCGCCACGAGCTCGAACCCGGGCGTCCGCTCGACGAGCGCCGCGAGCGTCCTGGCCTGCTCGATCTTGCGATCGATCAGCTGGGCGTAGCGATCCCGGCCGTGTTCCTTGAACGACATCCAGACCTTGAGCGCGCGGAATCCGTGTGACAGTTGCAGTCCGTACTCGCTGAACCACAGCGGCCCGCTCGCGAGGCCGCGCTCGGTGTGCTCGAGATACTCTGGCGTCAGCGCGAACGTGCCGCGATGCAGCTGCCGGTCGCGAATCAGCGCGCAGCCGGCCTCGAACGGCACCTGCAGCCACTTGTGCAGGTCGAGCGCCACGGAATCCGCGCGCTCGATCCCGGCCACGAGCCCGCGGTGGAGTGGCGACATCGCGAGCACGGCACCGATCGCGCCGTCCACGTGGAACCAGAGCCGCTCGCGGGCGCACAGGTCCGCGAGGCCCCCGAGGTCGTCCACCGAGCCCGTGTTGATCGTACCCGCCGATCCGACGACGCAGCACGGCGCGAGGCCCTCCGCCCGGTCCGCATCGATCATCGCCTGCAGGGCGCCGATGTCGATACGGTACGCCGCATCGACCGGCACCTTGCGCAGCGCCCGGCTGCCGAGCCCGAGCAGCTCGATCGCCTTCTGGATGCAGCTGTGCACCTCGGTCGAGGCGTAGAAGACCGGCAATGCCGGCAGCGCCCGCACGCCCTCGGTGCGCAGGTCGACGCCGGAGGTCGCGTTGCGGGCCACCGCGAGCCCGACGAAATTCGCCATTGAGCCGCCGCTCACCAGGAGTCCGCTCGCTTCGCGCGGCAGGCCCACGATCTCCTTGCACCAGTCGACGACCTGGGCCTCGACGTGGTTCGCGACGTGGTTGCCGCCGCCCATGTTCGGATTGAGCATCGCAGCGAGGTAATCACCGAGCGCCCCGAATGCCGTGCCCGCACCCATGTACCAGGCCCAGAACCTCGGGTGCGTGTTACCCATGCCGTAGGGCACGATGGATTCGCGGAACTCCCGGTAGATCGCCGCCGGGTCCTGCGGCGACGCGGGCAGCGGACGATGGAAACGGGCGACGACCTCCTCGGGCACGTGCTGCCACACCGGCCGCTCGCGGACGCTCATGAGGTCGTCGATCGCGTCGTCGACGGCGCGGTGCGCCAGGGTGCGGAATTCGGTCCAGTCCGCCGGGTCGAGGCTGGCCGATGGCTTCGAGTCATTGTTCATCAGACAGCCCTCCTTCCTAACCGAGGCCCAGCGCCCCGGGGTTCAAGCATCCGCGGGGATCCGCGGCCTCCTTCAACCGTCGCAGGAACGCAGCACTCCCCGGCCGCAGCACCTCCGCGTAAGGATACGTCCGGCCGATCTGGTTCGAAGCGGCGCCGCGCTCCGCGAACAGCCGCACGAGCCGTCCGCGGATCTCGTGGACGAGCGCGCGTGCCTGCGGATCCGGAGCCGGCTCCCGGAGCTTCGCGAGATGCGCCGGTTGCGGCGCCCGCCGGTGGATCGGCAGCCATTCGTCGTGCCAGTGCAGGACGGGCTCGAAGCTGAACGCGTGATTGGAGATGGCGATCATGAGGCGGCTGACGGTGATGCCGTGCGAGGCCATCGGCGAAGCGTAGGAGGAGAGCAGCGCTTCGGCCGCCGCGATGAATTCACGGGCATCCGAGTGCGCCACCTTGGCATTGAGCGCCGCCCAGCGCCCGCCGTCGGGCCCCAGCACGTCGTTGAGCGGCGGAAACGGGTTGGCGCGCACGGCCTTGGGGATCGAATTGGGGAGCTCGAGTCCGCCTTTCTCGACCGCGATCGCGCGACAGGCGTCGAGGTCGCCCTCCACCGCCGCGTCGGTCCGTCCGCTGCAGACCACGTGCAGCGAATACGCGTCCTCCGGGACGAACGACCGTCCGGCCGCGGCAAGCGACAGGCTCTCCCGGATACCCTTCAGGATTCCGCCCTGGCCCCGTGCCACTGCGGCCAGCGTTGCGAGCGCCCGCCCCGCATCGACGCCGCCGAGGTTCTTGCGCGTCGTGCCCGGATCGAAGACGTAGGCTTCCTCCGCGACCTCGGCACGCCCGACCTCGCTGAGCGCCGCCGCGGCCGCCGCGCCGTCCGCGAACGCGAATGACGCATATCCGAGGCTCTGTGGCACACGAACCAGCCGGAACGTGGCCTGTACCTTCACGCCGAGGACTCCGCCGTCGTGCACGAACGGGCCGCTCAGGTCCGGGCCGAACGTGCGATAGAACGGCTTCGAGCCCGCCCGAAGTGCGCCCTGCCCCGTCGCGACCAGCTCGCCGTCGCCCGTCACGACCTCGAGGCCCAGCAGCGAGTCGGCCACCGTGCCGTGGCGGGCGGTGCCATGGAACAGTGCGCCGTTCGACAGTCCGCCGCCGACGGTTGCGCCCGCACCGGAGAACGAGCCGAGGCACGGAAGACGCAGGCCGAGGGGCGCGAGCGCCTCGTGCAGCTGCCGCCATGTCACTCCCGTCTCGGCCGTGACGTACATGTCGTCCGGCGCGATCTCGACGATCCTGCTCAAGCGCCCGAGGTCCAGGATGACCGTGTCCTCGCGCTCCGGCGTATAGCCGCCGGTGTAAGTGAGCCCGCCGCCACGCGCTATCACCGCGAATCCTGCCCGCGCCGCTGCCGTGACGACGCCCGAGACCTCGCGCTTGTCGGCCGGCCGCACGACCACCGCACAGGTCGCCCCGGCTGAGTACACGTCGGCGGACAGCGCCTCGCGCTCGTCGGCGTCGGTCACCACCGCGTCCGCACCCAAGGCCGCGCGGAGCTCGGCGACCAGTGCCTCGGCGCGTTTTGCGATATCGTTCATGTCATCAGTCTCCCGGAGCGAGCGGACACAGGCGTGAATTCCTACGAGATCATTCTATGGCTGCACGTGGCGATCATGGGGTACTGGATCGGCAGCGACCTCGTGGTGAACGCGCTGACCCATTACGTCACGCGCGCGTCCACGCTGCCGGGGCCGGAGCGCAGGCGCCTCTGGGAGTTCCTGATGCACGTGGACCAGCACCCGCGCAATGCGCTCATACTGAGCGTTCCGCTCGGGTTCACGCTCTCGGCGCAGATCGGGCTCCTCTGGCTCGACAATGCCGCCATGGCCATGCTCTGGATCGGGTCGGCCGCGTGGTTCGCCTACATGTGGCTCGTGCACTGGAAGCGTTCGGCTGCGTCGGGCCCGGCGCTGGCCAAATGGGACTGGCGCATCCGGTACGTCCTGATCGCGATGTTCGTGTACATGGGTGTGATCTCGCTGGTCACGGGCAAGCCGCTCGCTGCACCGTGGCTCGCGTGGAAAGTCATCCTGTTCGCGGGCGTGATGGTCTGCGGCATCGGCATCCGTTACTACATCCGCAAGAGCTACCGGGTGTGGCCGCGCATCTGGGCCGGCCAGGGCAGCGCCGAGGACGAGCGGGCCGTGCGCACCGCGATGAACCGCGCCACCTGGGTGCTCTGGTGCCTGTGGACGCTGCTCGTCGTGATCGGCTGGCTCGGCGTCGCGAAGCCCGACCTCGGTCAGTCGCCGTAGGCGCGGTGCATGCGGCGCGCCGTCGCATACTCGTCGGCGAGGTATTCCCTCAGCGTCGAGAGGACGCCGCGATCGAGTCCTGCGGGCTTGCCGTCGGCCAGCCGGAAGACCTGGCAGTAGTACCACGACTGCGCGCCGAAGATGTTCAGCATCCTGACCGGCACGATCGGGCTGGTCGGTGAGAGCCAGCCGCGCGCGCGGATGTGCAGTCGATCCTCGATGCGCCCCACCGCGTCGGCCTCGTGCGCGAGCAGCCGTCGCGGAAAATCGGGCTGCCAGCACAGGGGACGGCCGAGCCCGACGACGTCGCAATCCCCGTCGAGGGCCGCCTCCATGCCGGCCCTGGTGCGAAAGCCGCCCGTGACCATGAGCGGCATGAGCGCGATCTTGCGGACCACCTCCGCATACTCGAGGAAGTACGCCTCGCGCGCCCGCGTGCTGGGACGGACCACGACCGCGCTGTCCGCGCGCCCTTCGGCACCGAGCAGGCGCGGCTGCTCGTACGTGCCTCCGGAGAGCTCGAGCAGGTCGAGCGACTCGTCGTTCAGCCAGCGCACGACCTCGAGGCACTCGAGGTTCGTGAAGCCGCCCTTGCGGAAGTCGTCGGAGTTGAGCTTCAGCGCCACGGGGAAATCGCGGCCAACCGCCTTGCGCACGGCGCGAACGACCTCCAGCAGCATGCGGGCGCGATTCTCGAGCGAACCGCCCCACGCGTCGGTGCGCCGGTTCGTCACGGGCGACAGGAAGGAGCTCAGGAGGTACCCGTGGGCTCCGTGGATCTGCACGCCCGTGAATCCGGTCTCGCGGGCGATGACGGCGGCCTGCGCGAACCGGTGGATGAGGTCGAGGATCTCGGTCTCGGTGAGCGGGACGGGCTTCGCGTAGTTCCCGAGCAGGTCGAGCTGCACGTCCGAGGGCGCGCGCGGCCGCTTCGTGACGTAGCGCGGCGACTGCCAACCCGCCTGCGAGATCTGCATCCATAAGTGATTGCCGGCAACCGTCCCGGCGCGAGCCCACGCGCGCAGGCGTTCCCGCGCCTCCGGCGACACGGTGCGCGGCTCGGAGACGTCGATGGAAACGTTGCCGGGCCGCTCGAGGTCGGTGCGATCGACCTGGACGTTGCCCGTGAGCAGCAGCCCGGCCCCACCCTCGCTCCAGGTACGGTACAGGGTCTCGTGCCGGGACGTCGCGCGGAGCAGCGGGTCCGCGACGCCCTCGGTCATCGCGGCCTTGCAGAGGCGGTTCGGCAGGACCGCTCCGCACGGCAGGCGGAGCGGCCTTGCGAGCGGGTCCGTCACATCGCCTCTTCGAGCACCTTGCCCTTCTTCTCCTTCTTCTTCAGGTCGCCGACCAGGAAGGCGGCCAGCGAAGGCAGAAGCAGGATCGCGCCGAAGGCGTTCACCAGGAACATGAACGCGAGGAGGATGCCCATGTCCGCCTGGAACTTGAGCGCCGAGAAGATCCACGTCGCAACCGAGATGGTCATCGTCGCCGCCGTGAAGATCGACGCCGTGCCGCGCTGCTTGAGCGCCTCGACGAACGCTTCCTTGAGCTTGAGGCCGTTGTCCTCCATCGCGTGCTTCATGCGCTCGAAGAGGTAGATGCCGTAGTCCACGCCGACGCCGACGCCGAGGGCGACGACCGGCAGCGTGTTGACCTTCACGCCGATGCCGAGCATCGCCATCACGGCGTTGCAGAGCACCGTGACGAGCGCGAGCGGCAGGATCACGCACAGCGTGATCGGGATCGAGCGGAACGTGAGCAGGCAGAGGATCGAGACGGAGGCGAA
>JBBIVG010000189.1:0-6885 GCA_037439865.1 Nevskiaceae bacterium | reverse complement strand
CGCCACGTTCCACGTCGCCGATTGCCCCGCCGACTACCTCTACATCGTGCTCGGGCGCGGCGAGGACCGCCCCGGCGCGTCGCGGCTGCGCACGACGTTCGCGGTTCGCGAGGGCGCGGGCGTCATCCTGCTCGCGGGTATTCTCTCGGTTGGTCTCAGCCTGATGTTCCTGAGGCTCCTGACGCGACGTCTCAGCGTTCTCGAGCAGGCCATGATTCGATTCCGCAGTACCGTCGTCGACGCGCCTGCAGTCGGTCGTGCTGCGCCTCTGCCGACCGGTGGCGACGAGGTCGACCATCTCGAGGCCATGTTCCGCGAGCTCGCCCAGCGGATCGAGGCGCAAATGGCGGAACTGCAGGCGGTGGATTCGGCGCGCCGCGAGATGCTTGCGAACCTGTCCCACGATCTGCGCACGCCGCTCACGACCCTGCTCGCCCACCTCGAGTCACTGCAGATGGACGAGGCGGAACTCAGCCCGGAAGAGCGGAAGGACTACGTCGCGATCGCCATGCGGCAGAGCAAGCGCGTGGCCCAGCTCGTCGAGCAGCTCCTCGAAGCGGCAAAGCTCGAGGCCCGCCAGGTCGAGGCGCACCCCGAATCCTTCCCGGTAGGGGAACTCCTGCAGGACGTCGTGCAGAAATTCGCGCTGTCGGCGCGCGAACGTGGCGTCACGCTCGTGTCGGACGTGTCGCCGGCCGGTCTGCGGGTGTACGCCGACATCGCGCTGATGGAGCGCGTCTTCGACAACCTCATCGACAATGGCTTGCGCCACACGCCCGCCGGCGGCCGCGTCGTGGTCGGCGCACATCCGCGAGGCGAGTCTGTCCGCCTGTCCGTTGCCGACACGGGTCCCGGCATGACTGCAACCGAGGCGGCCCGGGTCTTCGACCGCTTCTATCGGGGCGACCCGGGGCGTTCGACCACCACGGGTCACGCGGGCCTGGGTCTCGCCATCGTGAGGAGCATCCTCGAACTGCACGGCTCGACGATCACCGTCGACACCCAGCCGGGGCAAGGCGCCACGTTCCACTTCGAACTGCCGCGCCCGACCACGAGATAGCGCGGTTTGCTCCGGGAATGTACCTACCGGAGACCTTCGCGATAGTTTCGCGAAGATTCCGGTTGATCATGTCTCCTGCACGGATGAGCGGCTGCTCCGGAGGTTCGGGAAGCGCCGTCCGGGCAGCGACGCATGAACCAGAGGAGAACCACGATGAGCCGTTTCATGGCCATGTTGAGCGCAGGAATCGCGGCACTGATGCTGACGGGCGGCGCATGGGCCGCGACCAGCGACACCGTCACCCCGGCCCAGATTGCGGCGGCGAAGACGCCGGCCGACCATGAGGCGATCGCGAAGGCCTATGACGACGAAGCGAACAAGCTCGACGCCATGGCCAAGGAGCATGAGGAGATGGCGAAGTCGTACCGGGCGATGTCCACTGGGGTCAAGGGGGCTAACCCGGCCGCCATGGCGGCTCACTGCAGCAAGCTGGTGAGCGAGTACAAGGCGGCCGCCAAGGAGAATCGCGACCTCGCAGCTGCGCACCAGCAGATGGCCAAGGACTGCTGCAAGGCGCAGTGATCGTTACACCGGAGTGGCCGATGGATCGCCGGCATTTCCTTCTGCTCGGATCCGCCTGGTCCGCGACGGCCCTGGCACGCCATCGCAGGCGCATGGTGCCGCCTCCCGCGGTCACTCCGGCACCGACCACGGTCCCGACACCGCTGACCGCCGGTCGACCGTTGCCCGACCTGCCGCGTCTTGCGAATGCGAGCGGCGTCGCAGGCGCATTCGAGGGCACGCTTTCTGCCCAGGCCGTGCGCAAGACCCTGCTCGCCGGCACGTCGACCGAGTTCTGGACCTACAACGGTCTGACGCCCGGTCCGATGATCGACGTGTTCGAAGGCGACACGATCCGCATTCGTCTCGAGAACCGGCTCGCACAGGACACCACCGTGCATTGGCACGGGCTGCCGGTGCCACCCGACCAGGACGGCAGTCCGATGGATCCAGTCGCACCTGGCGCGAGCCGGACCTATGAATTCCGCCTGCCGACGGGGAGCGCAGGCACGTACTGGTATCACCCTCACCCCCACGGCCACACCGCGGAGCAGGTGTTTCGCGGGATGGCCGGACTGTTCGTCGTGCGGTCGCTCGCCGACCCGATTCCATCCGGAGTCGAGGAAAAACTGCTCATCATCTCGGACCTGCGCCTTGCGACGGACGCATCGATCCCGCCCGACACGATGATGGACTGGCAGGCTGGCCGGGAGGGCGATTACCTGCTCGTGAACGGCCAGTTCCAGCCCACGCTCACCATCCGGCCGGGCCAGAGCCAGCGCTGGCGGATCCTGAATGCAACGAACGCGCGCTACCTGCGCCTCGCCCTCAGCCAGCACTTGTTCACTCTCATTGGGTCGGATGGCGGCCTGCTCCCCGCGCCGATGCCAGGGCTGAGCGAGATCCTGCTGGTTCCGGGACAGCGCGTAGAAGTGATCGTGACGGCCGGCCTGTCGGCAGACAGTTCCGACACTCTGCAGAGCCTGCCGTATGACCGTGGCGCAATGGGCATGGGCATGATGACCGGCAGTTCCGCGGCGACCATTCCCTTGCTCGCGTTCAAGTACTCGGGATCAGCGACCACGCCCGTGGCGCTGCCGAGCGCGCTTCGGCCGATCACGCCGCTCGATGCCGTGGTTGCGAGCAAGCATCTCGTCCTCTCGTCCGGCATGGGGATGGCTATGGGTATGGGTATGGGGATGATGGCCGGCGGCGGCATGATGCGGTTCACGATCGACGGCAAGTCCTTCGACCCTGCCCGCGTCGATCTCACCAGCCGCGTAAACGCGGTCGAGCAATGGACGGTGGTCAATGCGTCGGGCATGGATCACCCATTCCACCTCCACGGCACCCAGTTCCAGGTCGTGAGCCGCACGCGCGGCGGCGCGACGATGCCCGAACCGACGCTGGCCTGGCGGGACGTGATCAATGTCGCCGCATTCGAGAGCGTGACGTTTCGCGTCGTGCAGACGCAGATGGGCAAGCGCATGTACCACTGCCACATCCTCGAGCACGAGGACCAGGGAATGATGGGCGTCCTCGAGGTCGTGAGCTGACCGGATCGTCGCCGAGACACTTTCGAGACCTATCTGAACTATCGTGAATTGATAGTGCCTAATGCTGCGACGGGTGGCCGTCTCCCGCCGTCGCTTCGAGCGGAGGATCACTGTGAAGACACTTAGAGCCTGGGGTCCGGTCATCGTCGCCAGCTTTGCCCTCGCCGCCTGCGGAGGCGGTGGTGGAAGTGGCGGCGGCACCGGTTCGACGGGTACGGGAACACCCCCGCCTGTGTCCGGCACCGTGAGCGGTACCGCGGTGAAGGGCCCGGTCGCCGGTGCGACCGTCACGGCCTACGGCATCACGAACGGAACCATGGGCGCGCAGATCGCGACTGCGACGACCGATGCCCAGGGCAATTTCAGCCTGTCGATGGGTACGTATGCGGGCCCGGTGATGCTGCAGATGGCCGGGGGCACGTATGTCGACGAAGCCAGCGGGATCAGCATGCCGATGCTGGGCGGGGACGTGATGACGGCCGTCCTGCCGCCGATGTCGGCCGGCGCCGGCGTGAGCGGCATCCAGCTCACGCCCCTGACCTCGATGGCGCAGTCCATGGCGCAGCGCATGTCAGGCGGCATGACCGAAGCGAACATCTCGACCGCCAACTCGGCCGTCGGCGCTTTCTACATGGTGAACGACATCCTGCACACGGCGCCGATGAACCCGCTGGTGTCGGGCTCCGGCAATGCAGCGTCGCAGGACACGATCAGTTACGGCATGACGCTGGCCGCCATGTCGCAGCTCGCGCGGATGCAGGGCATGAGTTCGTCGTCGGCGATGATCACCGCCATGATGAACGACGCGTCCGATGGCCTCATGGACGGCCGCATGGCGGGAAGCCCGGTGATGATGGGCGGCATGGGCACGGGCACGATGATGCCCTCGACCGCCGGTACCGGTGCCCTCGCCAACGCCATGGGCACGTTCATGGCATCGACGCAGAATCACTCCGGGGTGGCCGCCGCGACCATGCAGCAGCTGATGAACAAGCTCAACGGCTCCAGCGGCCAGATGATGGGCGCGGGCGGTCCGATGGCGAATGGAACCATCGGCGGCACGGCCTTCAACGGTGCGATGACGCAGGGGACGGTCACGGCGTATGCGATCAGTGGCGGCGCACGCGGCGCCCAGCTCGCGACCGCAGCGACGGATGCCCAGGGCGCATTCATGATGTCCCTCGGTGCCTATACCGGACCCGTCATGCTGCAGGTGAGTAATGGCACCTACCGGGACGAGGCCACCGGCACGACCATGAGCATGGGCTCCGACGTCATGACGGCGGTCATGACGACGATCGCGACCGGGACGAATGTGACCGGCATCTGGGTGACTCCGATGACGTCGATGGCCCAGGCCCGGGCCAATGCAATGGCGGGCGGCATGACGGACTCCAACATTGCCGCCGCAAACACGGCCGTGGGCAATTTCTTCATGATGGGGGACATCCTGCACACGACCTGCGTGGATCCCGCGATCAACGGCTCGGGCGGCGGCGCGACCCAGGACCAGCGCAATTGCGGAATCGTGATCGCCGCGATGTCCCAGTATGCCCAGGGCCTCGGCATGACCTCATCCATGGGCTTCGTCACGTCCATGATGAGCGATGCGACGGACGGGATGATGGACGGCCGCATGGGCGGCAATCAGATCCAGATGGGTGGCGGCATGATGGGCGGCGGCATGGGCGGCGGGATGATGCAGGGCAATGCCGCTACCACCGGGCTCGCAACGGCCATGACGAACTTCATGGGTTCAACGATGAATCATTCCGGGCTCACGGCGGCGGACATGAATGCGCTGATCCAGAAGCTCGCGGCGTCGAACGGCTCGCTGTAACCAGGGAACCTGCGACTTGGGCGAATGCTCGCCCCCTCTCATTGCGCCATTGGCGGCTTAGCCTGACGACACCTGCTGCCCCACTGCGCCGCGTCAGACCCTGGATCTTGCGCAGCCCCGTCAACGCTCGGGCACGCCCGCCCGGCGCAAGCCTTCGACGTAGGTCGCAATGTGCTGCGGATCCTTCACGTAGAACAGGCGGCGACGCGCGAACCCGCACGTGAAGTCCGGTTTGATCTTGCGCAGGTCGGCCAGTGCGACCTCCAGATCGCCCGCACGCTGCAGGTAGCCCAGCGCTGCGACCCGGTGCGCAAACCCCCAGTAGTGGCAGTTCGGCACGCGCGTGGCGCGGTGCGACCAGTCTCCCGCCTGCTCGTACTCATGCGCGAACAGATAGGCGAGCGCGCCGTAGGAGTAGAAGGCCCAGCGTAACGGGTCGTGAGGACTGAGGCCGACCGCCCTCTGAAAGTACGGAATTGCCTCTTCAAACCGACCCTCATAGGCCAGCGTGTCCCCGAGGCCGCAGTAAACGACTGCGAGGTTCGGGTCGAGGCTCAAGGCCGTCTCGAGCTCGCTCAACGCCTTGCCGTAGGACTTTCGGGCCAGCAGGGCGCGCCCGTACATGAAGCGGACTGACGCGTCGCGATCGTCCAGCATCACGCCTTGTCTCGCGATCTCGACGGCCTCGTCGAGCAACGAGTCGTCGGGATCGGCGTCGAAGTAGATCATCGCGAGAACGATGGCGTAGGACAGGAATCCGCAGGCCTCGGCCATGCTCGGGTCGAGTTCGAGCGCGCGACGGAACAATCGCTGTGCTTCCGCATTGCCCTCTGCCGTCGCGGTATAGAAGTGCTTGGTGCCCATGCGGAAGATGTCCCAGGCGTCGAACGCGTGAGGCGGCTTTCTTTCCGCGCGGGCGCGTTCGGCGTGCCCTACCTCCGGCTCGATCCGCGCGGTGATGGTCGCGGTGATCTCGTCCTGTACCTCGAAGACGTCCGCGAGTGCACGGTCGAATTGCTCCGCCCAGAGCTGCTGTCCGCCTTCGGTCTCCACCAGTTCCACCGTGACGCGTACGCGATCGGCAACGCGGCGTACGCTGCCCTCCACCAGGTAGTCGGCGCCGAGGTCGCGCCCGATGCGGCGCACGTCGCCGCTTTGTCCCCGCAGCGCGAAGGTCGAGTTGCGCGCGATGACGAGCACCGAGCGATGCCTCGTGAGGGCCGCGATGATGTCCTCGGTGATGCCGTCCGCGAAATATTCCTGCTGCGCGTCGCCGCCGAGGTTGATGAAGGGCAGCACGGCGATACGCGGCTTGCCGCGGAGTTCGGGCAGCGCACCGCGCAAGCCGGAGGCGCCTCCCGGGCGACTCGGCTCACTCGTCGACACGCGCACCTCGCCGACGAAACGGATGCCTTTGCGAGCGTACGTGCGGATGAGCCGCTGCTCCTCGCCGCTGTCCGCCACGGCCCTGCGCGCTGCATTGATGCGGCTCGTGAGCGTCGAGTCGGACACGATGCGGCCGCCCCAGACGGCCGCGATGAGATCGTCCTTGCTCAGGACGCGGTCCCGGTTGGCGATGAGGCACGCGAGCAGATCGAAGACCTGGGGCTCGAGCGGAACCGGCTCGGCCCCTCGCATCAGCTCCCGCCGATCGAGGTCAAGTCTCTGATTTTCAAAGACGAATGTCGGCACATGCAGGCCCATCCGTGTTCGTCCGGGACAGTCTAGGGCGTCTCTGAAGTGATTCTCAATAGCAAATCAAGGCGTCCTGAAAGTCTTGCGGCGGCGTGCAGGTCATCCTGTCGCCAGTTCGAGGGCGTCTCCGGAATCGCTTGAAGCCCGGGGGCGTACACACAACCCGGGAGCAGGAGAGCCAGGAAGTGCACGTCCCCGGTGATGTGGTTGATCGGCGCTGCGTGGAAACGCGC
>JBBIVG010000188.1:0-6922 GCA_037439865.1 Nevskiaceae bacterium | reverse complement strand
AACCTGTTTCGAGGTGGGCCGCATCCCACGGTAGCGTGAGCCAAGCAGGCCACCGGTCGCTTCCTGGTCGAGCTGTCCCAATGCGCTGCCCGCATAGACGCTGATGCGGTCGGGTGCCACGTGCTGCATCAGCTTCTGCCAGCCGATGCCCAGGGACCCGAGCGCGTCATTCGCGGCAAAAAGCGCGAGCTGCACGGCGCGCGGATGCCCGCGTCCTGCGTACAGCGACTTCGGGTCGAAGCCGCTCGGGACCTGGCCCGCCGCGCTGACGTCGAGCGCCCGATTGACCGGCAGCAGGACGTCCGCGCCCGCGGGAATGGTGACTCGAACCCGGCCGCCCGCGGCGTGGGCCGTCGTCCAGCCGTCAGGCAGGGGTTGCGGCAGGTCGCGCTGTGCGATCTCGAGGGAGATGGCTCCCTGCCCGGGCGCAAGACGGGCCCGACAGTTCCAGCCGACCCGGGTGGGGTCGAAGTACGACGGCTCGATGCCGCGGACCAGTGTGCGTTCGAGGATGTGGGCGCGCCGTGCGGCGTCGATCTCGCCCGTGATGCCCATGAGGCCTGCCAGCGCGCGGACCGTCTCGTCTGCGGCCTGTGCGGGCAGCACGTCGAGAATGGTGCGTCGATAGCCGTGGTGACCGGATGTCCGGCCAGCTGCATTGACGCCGCCGAATCCGGCGATCACCGCAATGGGTTTCATCAATGGCACCTTCAGCCTGCGGGGCCGCGCTGGATATTACACAGGAAGCCCGGGAACCGGACGCCGTACAGCAAAACGGCCCCCGAAGGGGCCGTTCGCGTCGAGGACGATTGCCTGAGGCGCGTGACTACCAGGCGCGGCGCGGCGGCCGGCTCGTCTTGGCCTGCGCCTCGTTGACCTTGAGGGCGCGACCGTCCATCTGGTGGCCGTTCAGGTTCTGGATGGCCCGGGCCGCATCGGAGTTGGGCATCTCGACGAAGCCGAAACCGCGCGGTTGTCCAGTGTCGCGGTCGGTGATGATCGCGACGGATTCGACGGTGCCGTGCGTCGCGAACAGCGTGCGCACGGCGGCCTCATCGGCCGAAAAAGGCAGGTTGCCAACGTAAATCTTGCTCATTGAATGAATCTCACTGGTGATGGTCCTTGCTCCGGGGCTGCGCGACTGATATCCCCGGCCGAGGCGCAGGACGATCACAGGCGCGTGGCAACGGTGCCACGTGGATCGGAAACACTTCGACTTAGCGGAGGGGCGCGGTTGCGCCGGGAATGGCGCGGATTGGCCCGAACAGAAAGTAGAAGGGTGACTACCTGCGAGGGATTATACGCGTTCGAAGAGCCGGGCGTCGGCCTATTTTCCTGCTATCGTGCCGCCCCCCTGACGTCATCGTCAGCAGAGGTGATGTCCATGGCCAAGGAAGAACTGATCGACATGCAGGGCACCGTCAGCACCGTGCTGCCCGACACGCGTTTTCTCGTCACGCTGGAGAACGGCATCGAGGTCACGGCCTACCTGTCGGGCAAGATGCGCAAGCACCGGATCCGCATCCTCGCCGGCGACAAGGTGACGCTCGAGATGTCCCCGTACGACCTGACGAAAGGTCGGATCAATTTCCGGCACAAGGACGACCGCCCGCCGCCGACTGCGTCCCGCTCGAATTTCTTTCGCCGGCGCTGACGCCAATTACGCAGCTTCGATCCGGGTCCCCGCCCAGGCTGCAGTAGACGCGCTCTGAGCCGCCACTTTTCGCGACCCGATCTCTTTCCTGTTCGGATCCCGAGTTAGCGGTTCCATGACCCTGTGGCGTTGTTTGACCGGCTGGCGTGGGGGATGGTGAAGCGCTAAGCCGCGATTCCAGTTGGCTGACCCACAAGCGAGCACTCCGGCTCGCTCGCTCGCCCGACAGGCTTGGCCGGCGGCGCGCCGATTCCGTCCTTCGTCCGGCGAAACCACGTTGCGGCTTTCGCAGTCCTTGGCGTTTCTTAAGGTTCGAGGCCTACAAGGGACACAAGGGAACGCGCCGAGCCGCGCCGCGGCGGGCGCGACTTACGATGCGTCCGAACGGAGGGCGAAAAATGAACACGGAAGCAAGGATTGTTTCCCGGCGGTCGTTTATTACGACGGCCGCGGGCGTGGCAGCGGGCATCGAACTCGCACAATTGCCGGGCACCACGGCATACGCGGCCGAGGCGCTGCCAGCCTTGCCGTGGCCGTATCCGATGGGCGGGCTGGACGTCGAGGCGTTGCGCAAGGCGGCGTACACGAACCACAAGACGAAGTATCCAGGCTGTGGCTATTGCACGTCGCAGACCCTGATCGAGGCGATCGGCAACGCGTTGGCCGCGGAAGGAGCAGCCTCCAATCCCTGGAAGTTGCTGCCGCTCGGGCTCTACAAGTTCGCAAATGGCGGGGTCCTCGGCTGGGGCACGATCTGCGGTGCACTCAACGGCGCGATCGCCGTCATGACCCTGCTCGGAAAGCAGGGTGCGGTTGGAGAGGCGCTGCTGGACTACTTCGGCACGGCCGAATTGCCGACGAGCATGCTGGTCGGCTGGACGCCGCCGGGTAGCACTGCGCCGCTGGCAGCGATACCTGCGACGGTATCCAATTCGCCGCTGTGTCACGTGTCGGCATCGAAATGGGCCGCCGTGGCGGGCGTGCCGGTCTCGAGCGCGCTCAAGGCCGAGCGCTGCGTGCGGCTGGTCACGGATATCGTCGCCCGCACGGCGGAACTGCTGAACCTCAGCTTCACCGGCGGCAGCGTGGCGCCGTGGGCGCCGCTGGCGACCTATGCCGAGTGCTACGGCTGTCACACCAAGGCCGACATGGTTCCGTCGGAGCAGGGCAAGATGGATTGCACCGACTGCCACGCGGACGTCATCCCGTCGCACAGCTACCGCAGGAAGCGCAACGGCCGCTGAACCGACGGGCGCACCGCACCGCCGCCCAGGCCTGCCGGGCGGCGGAATCGCCCAGTCGACGAGTCCCGCGGAGTCGTCCACGCCGATGAGGGCCCGACCGGATACCCTGCCGGTCGGGTCGGCCAAGCGAATTGCCGCCCCGGTGGAACCTGCATAGAATCCGCGTCGGCCGGCGGGTGTAGTTCAATGGTAGAACTGTAGCTTCCCAAGCTACTAACGTGGGTTCGATTCCCATCACCCGCTCCACCTAGATTCAAAGACTTACAAGGGCCCCTCGGGGCCCTGAACCGCGCCGGCTTTCCCGGAGGCTCCATAACTTGAGAGGATGGAGCAATGGGCAAGACAACAACCAGGTATTCGGAAGAGGTCCGGGAGCGCGCGGTGCGGCTCGTCTTCGAGCAGCAGCGTGAGCACGGCTCGCAATGGGCGGCGATCCAGTCGGTGTCGGGCAAGCTCGGCTGCACGCCGGAGACGCTGCGCCGCTGGGTTCGCCAGGCCGAGCGTGATACCGGACAGCGGGCTGGCGTGACGACTTCGGAGCGGGATCGGCTGAAGGCGCTGGAGCGGGAGAACTTCGAGCTCAAGCGCGCCAACGAGATCCTGCGCAAGGCATCGGCGTTTTTCGCGCAGGCGGAGCTCGACCGCCGCGGGAAGTGATGGTGGCGTTCGTGGACGCGCACCGCGACGAGTACGGGGTCGAGCCGATCTGCGCCGAGATGCCGATCGCCCCTTCGACGTATTACGAGGCCAAGGCTCGCCAGGCCGATCCGCGACGACTGCCCAAGCGTGTGCAGCGGGATGCCGAGCTGTGCAACTCGATCCAGCGTGTCTGGAGCGAGAACTTCCGCGTGTACGGCGTACGCAAGGTCTGGCGGCAACTGCGCCGGGAAGGCGTTCCGGTGGCCCGCTGCACGGTGCAGCGGCTGATGGGACGCCTGGGCCTGCGCGGCGTGGTGCGTGGCCGGCGCTGCCGCACGACGATCCCGGCGGCGGTTGCCGAGCGTCCGCTCGATCGCGTGCAGCGGGTGTTTGCGGCCTCGCGCCCGAACCAGCTCTGGGTCGCCGACTGCACCTACGTGGCGACCTGGGCCGGCTTCGTCTACGTCGCCTTCGTGATCGACGTGTTCTCGCGCCTGATCGTCGGCTGGCGGGTGTCGCGTTCCATGTCGACGGACCTGGTGCTCGATGCGCTCGAGCAGGCCTTGCACGACCGGCGACCGAGCGAGGATCTGATCCACCACTCCGACCGCGGCTGCCAGTACCTGTCGATCCGCTACAGCGAGCGGCTCGCCGAGGCCGGCATCAATGCCTCCGTGGGCAGCGTCGGGGACTCCTACGACAACGCCCTCGCCGAGACCCTCATCGGCTTGTTCAAGACCGAGGTGATCCACGAACGAGGACCGTGGCGCGGCATCGATCCCGTCGAGTATGCGGTGCTCGAATGGGTCGACTGGTTCAACAACCGGCGGCTCCTCGAGCCGATCGGCAACGTGCCGCCCGCCGAGTACGAGCGGGCGTATCATCAACACAATCCGGGTCTCGCCATGGCGGCGTGACTCACACACCGGAGCGTCCGGAAATCCCGGGGCGGTTCAGTTGCGGTCAATTGCTGGACCGCGATTCGCATTCAGGATCCGCTGAGGTGAGCAAGGTGTCGAAGAACGTTATGCGGCCCGTTCATCCGGGCGAGGTGCATCGAGAAGAATTCATGATGCCGCACGCTTGATCGGTTTCAGGGACAGGTCGGGCCAGAGTTTGGCCCCCAGGCCCGGCGGTCATTTCACAGCAGGACTTTCAGCACCCGCTCGATCAACTGCTCCGCCGAGAACATCGTCAGCAGCAGCGGCGCCACCGGCAGCAGCGTAATGACGGCCATGCTCAGCACGTTCTTCATGGTGAACGGCGTCAATTCAATGTCGCGGACGACCAGGAAGCTGTTGCGCAGATCGGCCAGCGACTGGATGTCGGCGCTGCCCACCAGCGGTTCGCTGGACGGCGCGCCGCCACGGAACCACTTGTCACTGAACTCTCTCGCATAACGCTGGCCGAACGCGCCGCATTCCTCCATTCCCCGGCGCCGCGTCCTCCGAAGCGTGGGCGCAAACGCGAGCAACGGCCCGAGGATCGCGAACACCATGACGACGACCGTTCCGAACAGCTCCGGCTTGAAGTCCATCAGGTTGGCGCCGTCGTAGAAAATGCGGCTGGCGATCATTCCCGACAGCACGGCGCCCTGCGCAACCAGCAGTTGGGTGTAGGCGCGTCGCGACGTGCCGAGAAAGTGCAAGCCGGCCACTCCATCCGGATGCGTCGGCATCAGGTCCAACTTCATGCGCGACACCTGCCACAGGAATCGCCCCCAGATGAAGAGCCGGTAGTACCAGCGCACCAGCAGGAACTGCGCCATCGGCAGGCTCACCAGGGCCGCCCACCAGCCTGCCGCGGACAGGCGCAGGCGTCCGCCCGTGGCGTCCGCGTACCAGCTCGAGACGTCGAGCGTCGACTGCGTTCGCCAGATGAACAGCACGCCGACGAAGTACACGAACGCGAGCAGCAATGCCTCGGCCACGACCGAATCGCGCAGGCGAATCGCGGAGGCAATCGCGGCATCAAAACGGGAACGCTCGGTCGCCGGGACCAGATCCCGATCCAGGAACTGCCGCACGATCGGCAGCAAGCGCCGATGAACCGTGACTTCGGCCGCGATCAACAGGGGGATCGCGATCAGCAGCTTCGCGTGCAACTCCAGGTCCTGCAGGAACGGTATGGCCACGGCGCCACTCCAGGCGCGACCTTCGACCATTGACAGCAGTAGCAGCGGCAGCCACCCGAGAAGCGCCAGCAGGATCGTGCGTCGACCCGTCCACTGCATCTCGTCGCCGGACAGGTGCGTGCGACGCAACAGTCGGTAGACGGGGCCTCCGGCAACCAGTGAGAAATTGCTCAGTGCGTCCAGCGACGCACCGGTCGCGTCCGCGGCCCCTTGGGTCTCTGACATCTCAACTCTCCCCGCCCCAAGTCGTCAGGCGTTCGCCCCGGCGAGCAGCAACCGTTCGGGGGTGAGCTTGTAGGTCCACGGGCACCCCGAGTTCTTCCAGCCGTTCTTCAGCCGCTGGCCGTTGAATACGCTGTCGGAATCCTTGACCGGATCGCCTTCCATGCCATCGAGGACCTGGAAGGCCTGCTTGAACCCGGCCTGGGCAAGCATGTTGACGGCGATGGCGCTGCGGCCGCCCGAGCGGCACATGACGCAGATCGTGTCGTCGGGCCTGGCAAACGACTGCACGCGGGAGACGAAATCACGAAGGGGGCGCATCGGAAACTGGCCCTTTGCCTCGTCCCAGACATAGGACTGAACGGCCACGGGGACCTTCCACGCCATGGTCGGATGACCGACGAAGAGAAATTCCTCCGGGGTCCGGACATCCAGGATGGCGACCTTCTCTGGCGCGTTCCTCCACATCTCGTGGGCTTCCCTTGCCGTCACGTAGAGGCCCAGGCTCGTCCGCTTTCCCTCGGGAATGTTCGTTGCCATGTCAACCATGCGCCGTCTCCAGAAGTGACTCCAGGGAATCAGGGTGCGGCCGCAGGCGTGCCGGGCTCGCGATGCCGGCGGCCGTCTCGGGGGGGGACGGTCGCGCGCCGGCATCCGGGTCTCCAGGTCAACTAGCCGATTCGTCCCGCGGGTGCCGTCGGAATCTTTTCGCCGGTGACCTTCTGCCATTTCTCCTGCAGCAGTTCCTTCGCGGCCTGCTCGAGGAACGCGGGCGCGGCCCATTTCTGGACGTCGAAGTCGTTCTTGATGTAGCCGTGGCTCTTCATGAAGTCCTTGCCGATCTCGACCGCGGCCAGGCTTTGTGCCGACAGGTTCGGCACCATGTCGATGTGCTTGATGCCCCGATAGGTGTCCTCGACGTCCATGTAGAACGTCTGCTTGTCGAGAATCGCCGCCGCCGCGTGCTTGTGCTCGTTCGCCCAGCGGCCAACCTTGATCATGCCCTTCATGAACGTGACCACGAGTTCC
>JBBIVG010000187.1:0-6994 GCA_037439865.1 Nevskiaceae bacterium | reverse complement strand
GTCGGAAAGCGCGTTCGGGCCGGTATAGCCCTGCTCGGCGCGCTCCGCCCCTTGCGCCCAGCGCTGGTTGTCGGCCGCGGTGCCGCCATCGCCCATGGCGACATAGCCGGCGGGCGCGCCGCTCGAGTTCACGCGGGTGCCGTTCGATTCCCCGCTCTACGTGATGTATTCGTCCGGCACGACCGGGGTCCCGAAGTGCATCGTGCACGGCGTGGGCGGCACGCTGCTGCAGCACCGCAAGGAACACCTGCTCCACTGCGACCTCAAGCCCGGCGACCGGCTCTTCTTCTACACGACCTGCGGCTGGATGATGTGGAACTGGCTCGTGTCGGGCCTCGCCACCGGCTGCACCCTCGTGCTGTACGAGGGCTCGCCGTTCGCCCCGGACCGCGACGTGCTGTGGCGCATGGCCGAACGCGAGCGGGTGACGCATTTCGGCACGAGTCCCAAGTACCTCGGCGCACTCGAGAAGGATGGCGGCGCGCCGGGCGCGTCTTTCGACCTCGGCGCACTGCGGGTGATTCTCTCGACGGGTTCGCCGCTGGCGCCCGAGCAGTTCGACTTCGTGTACTCGAAGATCAAGCGCGACGTGCACCTGGCCTCGATCTCGGGCGGCACGGACATCATCTCCTGCTTCTGCCTCGGTTGCCCGTGGCTGCCCGTGTACCGTGGCGAGATCCAGTGCCGCGGCCTCGGCATGAAGACCGAGGTGTTCGACGACGACGGCCGCGCCGTGCGCGGCCAGCAGGGAGAACTCGTGTGCAGCGCGCCCTTCCCGTCCATGCCGATCGGGTTCTGGAACGACCCGGACGGGGCGAAATACCGCGCGGCATATTTCGAGCGCTTCGAAAACGCCTGGTGCCACGGCGACTATGCGCTGCTCACCGAGCACGAGGGAATCGTGATCCTCGGCCGCTCCGATGCGGTCCTGAACCCGGGCGGCGTGCGCATCGGCACGGCCGAGATCTATCGCCAGGTCGAGAAGCTGGACGAAGTGCTCGAGAGCGTGGCGGTCGGCCAGGACTGGCAGCACGACGTCCGCGTCGTGCTGTTCGTACGGCTGCGGCCGGGCGTCGAGCTGGACGCGGCACTTGAGAAGCGCATCCGCGACGTGATCCGCGCCAACACGACCCCGCGTCACGTGCCCGCGAAGATCGTCGCCGTGCCGGACATCCCGCGCACCATCAGCGGCAAGATCGTCGAACTCGCGGTCCGCAACGTGGTCCACGGCCGGCCGGTCAAGAACACGGACGCGCTGGCGAATCCGGGCGCGCTCGAGCACTTCCGCGACCGGCCCGAGCTCAAGACCTGAAGCGGCCCGCCACGCGATGAGCGAAGCACGCGACCTGACCCGCGCCTACCGGGCGTCGCTGCAGCGCCACGGCTACTCGCCCGATCCCGCACAGCTGCACGCCGTCGCCCGGCTCGACGCGCTGCGGCGCGCGCTCGAGACTGCGGCACCCGCCCGGCGCGGGTGGTTGGTGCGCGCATTCGGTCGCATGCGCGGGCGGAGCGACCCAGCCGTCAAGGGCCTCTACCTGTGGGGCGGCGTCGGCCGGGGCAAGACGTTCCTGATGGACCTGTTCCACGCCGGCGTCGGCGTGCCAGCGCGGCGCGATCACTTCCATCGTTTCATGAAGGACGTGCACGGCCGCCTGCGCGACCTCGGGCACGTCGAGGACCCATTGTCCCGCGTTGCCGCCGGCATCGCCGACGAAGCGCGCGTTCTCTGCCTGGACGAGCTGTTCGTGAGCGACATCGCCGACGCCATGATCCTCGCCGGCCTGTTCGCCGCACTGGTGGACCGAGCCGTCACGCTGGTCTTCACGTCGAACGCTCCACCGTCCGGGCTCTATCGCGACGGCCTGCAGCGCGCCCGCTTCCTCCCCGCCATCGCGCTGATCGAACGGTGCTGCGAGGTCGTGAACGTGGACGCCGGCCACGACTACCGCCTGCGCCAGCTCGCAAAGGCCCCGCTGTACGTGAGTGCCACGGACGGCGACGCGGACGCGGTGCTGCTCGAGCGATTCGCGGCCATCGCCGGCGACCCCGGCCAGCCGGGCGGTGAGATCGAGGTCGAGGGCCGGCCGATTGCCGTCCGGCGCCGGACGTCGGACGTCGTGTGGTTCGATTTCCAGGCGATCTGCGCCGGGCCGCGCGGCGCCTCGGACTACGTGGAGATCGCACGCGACTATCACACGGTGTTCGTTTCAGACGTCCCGGTGTTCGATTCGACCCGCGAGGACGAGGCACGGCGCTTCATCGCGCTCGTGGACGAGTTCTACGACCGCGGCGTCAAGCTGGTACTTTCCGCAGCCGCGCCGGCCGGCGACCTGTACCGGGGCGAGCGGCTGCATTTCGAGTTCGAGCGCACGCGCAGCCGGCTCGTCGAGATGCAGTCGCACGACTACCTCGCCCGCGAGCACCGCCCCTAGCTCTGGCGCGCCACGCGGCGCGATCGTTACACTCGCAATCATCGCCCCCACCGCGCGAGTCGCAGTGCAGCGTCCGCAGAAGAACCGCATCCAGCTCGAGCGCTTCCTCCCGTACCGGCTCTCGGTGCTGACGAACCTCGTGAGCGGGGCGATCGCGAGCGTGTACGAAGAGCGCTTCGAGCTCACGATTCCGGAGTGGCGCGTCCTCGCCGTGCTCGCGCGTCACCCGGGCCTGTCGGCCGCCGAAGTGGCGACGCACACGCGCATGGATGCCGTGGCCGTGAGTCGCGCGGTATCTCGCCTTCTGAAGGCCGGGCGACTGCGCCGCTCGATCGCGCCGGACGACCGGCGCCGCTCCGTTCTCGCACTCTCCGCCGCCGGCGAGTCTGTTTACCGCGAGATCGCGCCGGTCGCGCTCCGCTACGAACGCGCCCTGGTTGCATGCCTCGATGCGTCCGAGCTGGCGACCCTGGACGCGACGCTCGAGAAGCTCACGGCGCGCGCGAACGCCCTCGCATCCGCACGGCGCGCACGCAAGACCTGATGCTGCATTGCGGAATGCGCGTAGCAGCCCGATCCGCACACCACCCTGACCTATAATCCGACGCGGTCCCAGAACCGGAAACCAGGAAGACCCACCATGGCAGGCACCATCCCGGCCGTGCGCAAGCACCTCATCGACTCGATCGCCGCGCACACCCGATCGCTCAAGTCCCGCTCGCCCGTGCCTGCCGGGCAGTTTGCGCAGTCGTACTACCGAGGGGTGGACGAGGACGACCTGCGCGACCGTTCGCCGGCCGCACTGGCCGCCGCCGCGACCGATCACCTGCGGTTCGGTGCGACCCGGCGGCCCGGCCGTCCGCGGGTCCGCGTCTTCAACCCGACGGAGGCAGAGCACGGCTGGACGTCGCCACACACGGTGGTCGAGGTCGTCACCGACGACATGCCGTTCCTGGTGGACTCGCTGGCCATGGTCCTGAACGAATGCGGCCTCGCGCAGCACATGATGGTCCACCCGGTGCTGTACGTCGCCCGCGATCGCGGCGGCCGCCTGCAGCGCTGCGGCGGCGACGCGGCGACCGGCGCGCGCGCCGAGTCGTGGCAGCACATCGAGGTCGATCGCACGTCGGACGCGGCCGTGCTCGCGGACGTCCGCGCCCGCATCGTCACGGTGCTGGAGGACGTCGCGCTCGCGGTGCGCGACTGGCAGGCGATGGCGGCGAAGGCCGTGTCACTCGCGAACGGCGTCGCCGCGGGCGTGCCCGGGGTGAGCCGCGCCGAGTGCCTGGAAGCGAGCGCCTTCCTGGCGTGGCTGGCCGAAAACCATTTCACGTTCCTCGGCTACCGCGAGTACAGGCTCGTGCGCGGCGCCACCGCGGACCGCCTCGAGCCCGTCGCGGGCTCGGGCCTCGGGCTGCTCAGCACCGGCAAGGGTCGCCCGCGCCCGCGGCCATCCGTCCTGCGGGGCGAGGCCCGCCGGATGGCGCGGGAGCCGGCGCTGCTCATCGTCACGAAGGCGAACTCGGTCTCGACGGTGCACCGCGCGACCTACCTCGACTACATCGGCGTCAAGGCCTTCGACTCGCGCGGCCGCGTCACCGGCGAGAAGCGGTTCCTGGGGCTCTTCACGTCCGCGACCTACAGCGCGAGCCCGCGCGACATCCCGCTGCTGCGCCACAAGGTGCAGCGCGTGATCGACCACATCGGCGTGGCGCCGGTGAGCCACGACGGCAAGGCCCTGTTCCACGTGCTCGAGAGCCACCCGCGCGACGAGCTCTTCCAGGCGAGCGTGCCCGAGCTCGTCCGCAGCGCCCGCGGCATCGTCAACATCTACGAGCGCCGGCGCGTGCGTCTCTTCGTGCGTCGCGACCCGTATCGCCGGTTCTTCTCGTGCCTGCTGTACGTCCCGCGCGACCGCTACCACACCGGGGCCCGCAGGAGGATCGAGCAGATCCTGCTCGAGGAACTGCACGGCCGTTCGCTCGAGTCCCAGGTCCAGATCTCGGAGTCCACGCTCGCGCGGCTGTACACGCTGGTGCGCACCGATCCCGAGCGCGAGGTGAGCGCGGACATCGAGCGCATCGAGCGGCGCATCACCGAGGCGCTGCGCACCTGGGACGACCGGCTGCGCCAGGAACTGCACGCGCGATTCCCGGAGGACCAGGCCGCGCAGATGGCGATCCGCTTCGCATCGGCATTCCCGGCGGCTTACCAGGAAGACGTCCCGGCGCGCGACGCGATCAACGACATCCGCGCACTCACGGCGCTGCCCGAGGGTGCGCCGGCGCTCGACCTCGAACTGCGCAGCGGCGACCGCGCGCGCAAGGCGCTGCACCTGCGGCTGTTTCGCCGCGGCGAGCCGATCGCGATGTCGGACCTCGTGCCGCTGCTCGAGAACTTCGACCTGCGCATCCTGAACGAACGGCCCTACCGCGTCGGTTCCGGCGACGATCTCTGGATCCAGGACCTCGAGGTCGTGCAGACCGGCGGTCGTGCGCTCGACCCTGAGCAGGTGGGCAACCGCTTCGAGGACGCGTTCTTCGCCGTCTGGAACGGCCAGGCCGAGAGCGACGGGTTCAATCGCCTCGTGCTGTCCGCGGGCGGGCTGCACTGGCGACAGGCCGTCGTGCTGCGCGCGGTGTGCCGTTACCTGCTGCAGACCGGCCTGCCGTTCAGCCAGCGTTACATGGAATCGGTGCTGGCGCGCCATCCCGGCATCGCGGCGCGGCTCGCCTGGACGTTCGAGGCGCGGTTCGACCCGGCCCTCAAGGACGCAACCCGCGCGTCGCAGCTGCGCTCGCTGGGTCGCGAGATCGACGAAGCGCTCGAACAGGTCACGAGTCCCGACGACGACCGCATCCTGCGCGCGTTCCGCGCCGTGATCGGCGGGACGCTGCGCACGAACTTCTACCAGCTGGACGCGAGCGGGCTGCCGAAGCCCTACCTGTCGTTCAAGCTCGACCCGAAGAGCATCCCGGAGCTGCCGAAGCCGCGGCCGATGTTCGAGATCTGGGTGTATTCGCCGCGCGTCGAGGGCGTGCACCTGCGCATGGGCAAGGTCGCGCGCGGCGGCATCCGCTGGTCCGACCGCCGCGAGGACTTCCGCACGGAGGTCCTGGGCCTCATGAAGGCGCAGAACGTCAAGAACACCGTGATCGTACCGGTGGGCTCGAAAGGCGGGTTCTACCCGAAGCAGCCGCCGCGCGGCGGCAGTCGCGAGGACGTGCAGCGCGAAGGCACCGAATGCTACAAGACGTTCATTCGTGGCCTGCTCGACCTGACGGACAACGTCAGGGGTGCCGACGTGGTGCCGCCCGCGCTCACGGTGCGCTACGACCCCGACGACCCCTACCTGGTCGTCGCAGCGGACAAGGGCACGGCGACTTTCTCCGACACGGCCAATTCGCTGTCGGCCGAGTACGGCTTCTGGCTCGGCGATGCCTTCGCGTCGGGCGGCTCGGCGGGCTACGACCACAAGAAGATGGGAATCACCGCCAAGGGCGGCTGGGAGTGCGTCAAGCGTCACTTCCGTGAAATGGGGGTGGACATCCAGTCGGAGGACTTCACCGTCGCCGGCGTCGGCGACATGGCCGGCGACGTGTTCGGCAACGGCATGCTGCTGTCGCGGCACATCCGGCTGCTCGCGGCCTTCAATCACCAGCACATCTTCCTCGACCCGGACCCGGACGCCGAGCGGAGCTTCCTCGAGCGGGAGCGGCTGTTCAACCTGCCCCGCTCCACCTGGGCCGACTACGATGCACGGCTCATCTCCAGGGGCGGCGGCGTCCACCCGCGCGACGCCAAGGAGATCGCGCTCACGCCGCAGGTGCGCGCCCTGCTCGGCATCGACGCGCCCAAGGCGACACCTCAGCAGGTCATCGTCGCCATCCTGAAGCTGCCCGTGGACCTGCTCTGGAACGGCGGCATCGGCACCTACGTCAAGGCGTCGTGGGAGGCCAACTCCGCGATCGGCGACCGCACCAACGACGCGGTGCGCGTGGACGGACGCGACCTGCGCTGCAAGGTCATCGGCGAGGGCGGCAACCTCGGCCTCTCGCAGTTCGGGCGCATCGAATTCGCGCTGCACGGCGGCCGGCTCAACACCGACTTCGTCGACAACTCGGGCGGCGTGGACTGCTCGGACCACGAGGTCAACATCAAGATCCTGCTCGACGTCGTGCAGCGCCGCACGAAGCTGACGCTGCCGGCACGAAACAAGCTCCTGGCCGAGATGACGGACGACGTGGGCACGCTGGTGCTCCGCGACAACTACCTGCAGAGCCAGGCGCTGAGCCTGCTCGAGACGGTGGCGCCCGAGCGCCTCGGCGAGCACGCGCACTTCATCCGCTCGCTCGAACTCGATGGCGTGCTCGACCGGGCCCTCGAGTTCCTGCCGAGCAGCGAGGAGATCGAGGACCGGAGGCGCTCCGGCAAGGGGCTCACGCGTCCAGAGCTCTCGATCGTGCTCAGCTACGCCAAGATCGCGCTCTACGGTCAGCTCATGCGCTCGGACGTGCCCGAGGACCCGTACCTCGGGCGCGAACTCGACCGCTACTTCC
>JBBIVG010000186.1:0-7024 GCA_037439865.1 Nevskiaceae bacterium | reverse complement strand
CTGGCCGCGCTCGGCACGCCATTCCGGGAGGGCGGCACGGTGACGGCGGGCAATGCATCCGGTGTCAACGATGGCGCCTGCGCCCTCATCGTCGCGAGCGAGCAGGCGGCCGCGCGCCACGGGCTGGTGCCCCGCGCACGCATCGTCGGCGCCGCGGTTGGCGGGGTGGCGCCGCGCATCATGGGCCTCGGCCCCGTGCCCGCCACGCGCAAGCTGCTCGGGCGACTCGGCGTCGACCTGCGGCAGGTCGACCTTATCGAGTTGAACGAGGCATTCGCTGCGCAGGCACTCGCGGTGCTGCGCGAGCTCGGCCTGCCGGACGACGCCGCGCACGTGAACCCGCAGGGAGGCGCGATCGCCCTCGGCCATCCGCTCGGCATGAGCGGTGCACGCCTCGCTACGACGGCAACATACCAGCTGGCCCGCAGTGGTGGACGCTACGCGCTCTGCACCATGTGCATCGGCGTGGGGCAGGGTATTGCATTGCTGCTCGAGCGGGTTGCGTGACACTGTCAGCATCGTCGCCGCCCTCGACGTCGCCTCATTGGCGAGGCGCATCGCCTCCACGTGTGCCTCAGCGCTTGAGCCTGCAGCGCATCTCCGGAGCGCCATAGCCCCAGGTGATCATGGCTTCTCCCTGGTGCTCCCAGAACGACTCGTTGCGTCCCTGGTAGCGAGCGCCGCTGCCGCTCGGCTGGACGTACATGAGCGAGACGCTGTCTCCGCGTTCGGCGATCATGGTCGACGGCTCCGTGCGGAAATAGGTGACGATGACCTCACCGCCCGCGGGTGCGTCGCACGCGAACGTGAACGGCCCGGTGCTCGGCACGAGACGATAACGTGCCTGTAGTTCGGCGATGCGCCGCCTGTATTCCGCTTCCACGCATGCGCGCTTGTCGTCGCTCTTCCAGCAGTCGTCGCGCCCCTTGATCCAGCCGCGCTGCTCCGCCTTGAGCACTTGCGGATGCTCGTTGACCGCCTTCTTCGACGCCTCGGCATACACCAGCGCCAGTTGGCGGTCGAGTGTGGAGAGCCCGCTGTCAGCGCAGACCAGGCTCTCGATGCTCCCGGCCTCGACCTTGTGGCAGTCGAAGGACGGTCCATCCGATGCGTCGGCGCGATCGACGGTCCATGTGCCGAGGAGACAAAAGCAGGCGACAGGCCAGGTCACGATTCGGGTTCTTCCTGGCATCGTTCTCTCTCGCGACTCGTGCACCCATGGTGCGTGCCAATGATAGTTTGATCGCGAGTCGCCTTCACGCGAGGCCGGGCGGCCAGTAAGCTGCAGGGTCTCGATCGCTGGGAGAGCGGCACATGGACATCGTCCGGGAATTGCGTGCGCTGATCGGTGAGTCCGGGGTCCTCGAGGCGGCCGACGTCGCAAAGCGTTCGGCGGGCGTCTGGCGGCCCGACAATCTGAAGGCCGCGGCACTCGCCCGGCCAACCACCACCGAGGAAGTGGCCGCGGTCCTGCGCTGGTGTCATGCAAACGGCGTCCCTGTCGTCACGCACGGCGGGTTGACCGGCCTCGTGCACGGTGCCGATGCCGGCCCCGACGAAGTGATCCTCTCGCTCGAGCGCATGCGGGCGATCGAGAGCATCGACCCGGTCCAGCGCACGGCGACCGTCCAGGCGGGGGTGACGCTGCAGGTCCTGCAGGATGCGGTCGAGGCGCAGCAGCTGTTCTTCCCGGTCGATTTCCCGGCTCGCGGGACTGCAACCCTCGGTGGCATGGCGGCGACGAACGCCGGCGGCAACAGCGTCATCCGCTACGGGATGACGCGTGACCAGGTGCTCGGCCTCGAGGTGGTGCTCGCCGACGGCACCATCGTCTCGTCGCTCAATACGCTGATCAAGAACAATACCGGCTACGATCTCAAGCAGCTCTTCATCGGCTCCGAGGGCACGCTCGGCGTCATCACGCGCCTGGTGCTGCGCCTGCGCGAGAAGCCCACCACGGAGAACACGGCCTTCGTCGGGCTCGAGAGCTTCGACAACGTCGTCCGGTTCCTCAAGCACATGGACCGCAGCCTGGGCGGTACGCTGTCGTCCTTCGAAGTCATGTGGCAGCCGTTCTACCGGCTCGTGACGACGGCTCCTGCCAAGGGACGGCCGCCGATCTCGCAGGACTATCCGTTCTACGTGCTCGTCGAGAGCCAGGGCGCGGATCGCGACCTGGACAGCCGGCGCTTCAATGCCGCGATGGAGGCGGCCTTCGAGTCCGGGCTGATCGTGGACGCCGCGATCGCGCAGTCCGAGGCTGACTCGGCCAGCTTCTGGGCCCTGCGCGACAGCGTCGAGCTCGTCCTGCACTGCGGCCTGCCGGTGATCTTCGATATCTCCCTGCCGATCGCGGAGATGGAAGCTTTCGCCGCGCGGCTAAAGGAAGAACTGCCCAGGGAAATCGGCGAGGACCATCACCTGTTCATCTTCGGGCACCTCGGCGACGGCAACCTGCACGTCAGCGTGCCGGTGAAGCCGGCCGCCTACATGGCATTGCGCCCGAAGATCGAGGCCCTGGTCTACCGCGGGCTCGAGGGCTTCCGCGGTGCCGTGTCCGCCGAGCACGGCATCGGACTCGAGAAGAAAGCCTGGCTGCCGGTGAGCCGCAGCGGGGACGAGCTGGCGGTGATGCGCACGCTGAAGACCGCGCTCGACCCGCGCAACATCCTGAATCCCGGCAAGATCTTCTGACCGAGGCGGGCGTCAGCTCGCGGCGCGCTTCCAGTCCGCCTTGATCAGGTCGGCGCCCTTCTCGCCGATCATGATGGAGGGTGCCATCGTGTTGCCGCCGACGATCTTCGGCATGATCGAGCTGTCCACGATGCGCAGTCCCTGCAGGCCGTGCACGCGCAGGCGGGCATCCACGACGGCGTCAGCCCACGGGCCCATGCGGCACGTTCCGACCGGGTGGTAGTTCGTTCCGACGTGGCTGCGGATCACGTCGGCCCAGTCCTCGTCCGTGCGGCAGTGCGCGGTCATGAGGTCGGCCTTGATGCGGTCCTTGAACGTCGGCGTCTGGAATATCCGGGCCACGCGCTTCACGCCGGCCACGTGCGTCGCGAGGTCCTCGGGCTCCGAGTAGTAGCGGAAGTCGATCAGCGGAGCGTCCTCGATGCGCGGCGATGCGAGCTTCACCGTGCCGCGGCTCTTCGGGTGCAGCAGCAACACGTGCGGCGAGATGCCGTGCTTCGCGACGAGCTTGCGCCCGTGGTCGAGGGCGACGGCCGGAACGAACTCGTACTGGATCTCGGGCTTGGGTGAGTCCGGCGACAGGCGCAGGAAGCCGTTGAATTCCGCAAAGTTGCTCGTGAGCATGCCGCGGCGCTCGCGACGATAGCGGCGGATCCACTTCGGGATCTGCAGCGCGGAGACCGGCGAGATCCCGAGCAGGTTCGGGTCGAGGGGGATGTTGTAGGCGAGGATGAAGTCGAGGTGGTCCATCAGGTTCTGCCCGACGCCGGGCAGGTGATGCACCACCGGGACGCCGAGCGCCTGGAGATCCTCGCCGTTGCCGACGCCCGAGAGCTGCAAGAGCTTCGGCGACAGGGTGCCACCGCAGGCGACGATCACTTCGCGGCGACAGCGAACCGTGCGTCTCCGACCACCGGCGATCACCTCGATGCCGACGGCCTTCTGTCCATCGAAAAGGACACGCGTGCATTCCGTCTCGGTGAACACCTGCAGGTTCGTGCGCGTGCCTGCGTGCGGCCGGATGAAGGCCTTGTTCACGCTCCAGCGCTCGCCGTTTCTCATCATGACCTGCGAGGTGTTGTAGCCCTCCTGCTCGGCGCCGTTGAAGTCCGGATTGAACCGTTCACCGGCCTCCGCGCAGGCCTGCATGAAGAGCTCGTTGTACGGGTTGTCGGTGCGCAAGTTCTCGACGCAGGCCGGGCCGTGGTTGCCGTGGTACTGGTCGCGGAGGGCCTGGTTGTTCTCGGACTTGCGGAAGTAGGGCAGCACGTCGGCGTAGCTCCACCCCGGGTTGCCCAGGGCGGCCCACTCGTCGTAGTCGAGGCGATGGCCGCGCATGTAGACGAGCGCGTTGATCGCCGTGCCGCCGCCGAGCCCTCTCCCGAGCGGGTGGTAGTCGCACCGGCCCTTGAGCCCGGGCTGGGGAGTCGTCGAGAAGGCCCAGTTGCTCGCGGTCTTGCGCGGGGCCAGCGCCAGCATGCCGATCGGAGCGCAGTCCGCCAGCAGTCCGAACCGCTCGGGGCCGGCCTCGAACAAGGCGACGCTGACGTCCCGGTCTTCGCTCAATCGGCTCGCGCTGACGCAACCGCCGGGTCCGCCGCCGACGACGAGGTAATCGTGAATTTCTTCTGCCACGGGTGTTCTCCGCCCCACGCTGCGGGCTGGCCCCATCTGGACGCCTGATTGTCGGGCGGGGGAGGCAGCCAGGGAAGCGATATTTCTCGCTCCCGGCGACAGAGGAATCTATCGCGTTTCGCGAGACGGCGACTTGGTCAGTCGATCGGCCATTGGATCGGCGAGGGAACGGCGGTGTCGTGCGACTCCGGCTCGGTCTCACGTGACTTCTGCCGATCGACGGTTCTCCACCAGGGAACGACGCGCTCGACGTGCGCGGGCTCGACGGGTTCGCCGAGGCGCGGCATCACGAGCGGCACGCCGCGTTTCGGCCCTTGCTCCAGCAGGGTTTCGACGGGCTCGTCCCAAGCGTGCATGGCTAGGCTGAACGTTCCCCAGTGCACCGGCAGGAACGCCGCCTTGCCGAGCATGGACCAGGCCTCGAGGGCATTCTCCGGGCCGAGGTGGATGTGGTCCCAGGCCGGATGGAAGGCGCCCACCTCGAGCATCACGAGATCGAAGGGTCCGAGCCGCTCGCGAATCTCCGTGTACTCGGTCGTGAGACCGGTATCGCCGCTGAAGAACACGGCGTGGCGTCGCGAGCGCAGCACCATCGCGGACCACAGCGTCGAGTTGCGCCCGCGCAGGGTCCGGCCCGAGAAGTGCTGCGACGGCGCCGCGGTGATCGTGAGCTCCGCGCCTGGGAGCTCGTAGCTTTCCCACCAGTCCAGCTCGACGATCCGTTCGGGCGGTACGCCCCAGCCCTCCAGATGCGCACCGACGCCGAGTGAGGTGATGAACGGCACGTCGCGACGCGCGAGGGCCCGGACGCTCTGGTAATCGAGGTGGTCGTAATGATCGTGCGAGATCACGACCGCGTCGAGCGGCGGCAGCGACTTGATCGAGACGGGCGCCGGCTGGAAGCGTCTCGGGCCCGCCCATCGCGAGGGCGAGGCGCGCGGTCCCCACACCGGGTCCGTCAGCACCCTTACGCCGTCCATCTCGAGAAGCACCGTAGAGTGGCCCAGCCAGGTCGCGCGCAATCCGCTGCCGGGCCTGCGAGTCCACAGGTGCACCGGGTTGACCGTCGGAAGGGGCGCGGTCGGCACACGGCGGTTGTGCTCGAACAGGAACGCGCTCAGGGTGGGCGCAGCCACGCCGGGCTTGAGCAGCCGGGGGAGCAACGGATGCATGTTGCGGAAGGCGCCGCCGTCCCACAGTCGGGACGCGCGGATGCGCTCGAGGCGCAAGCCGTCCGGTTTCCGGCCGAGTGATTGCATGGTCACTAGGATCAGGCCGGACCCAGAAAGGTTCAACTTGCCCGTCGCGCCGCGGCCTCGTCTGCTCAAACCCGGGGCCACGCCGCTCGGCCTGGTCGGAACCGACCATTGCGCCTGCCACCACGCGCGGCGCCGGGACAATCTGCCTGCATTACGTATCGCCGTAACGCCAAGTCAGGCGGATCATTTTATGTGCGTGCGTTGCTGGCAGGAGGCCTCGACGGACGTTGATCGCGGTTTCCTACACTGATTCGTGCTGAATCCGGTCGCGACGCGTGTCGCGGCTTCGATCGGCTGCGTCCGCGAATCGGCGGCCCCGGGAGAGAGGGAGTTCTCATGAGCAGACAAGCAGCATCCAAGGTTCGCGCTAGCGTGCTGGCCACCGCGGGCTCCGTGCTCGCGGCCGGAACCTTCATCGGCAGTCCCGCTCTCGCGCAGGAGGTGCTCCCTGCGGCCACCGCTCCGTTCAAGGGCCAGATCGGGCTCGACGTGAAGGACTCCAGGCCCGATTTCCCAATACCCGTGCAGGCGCCGAAAGGGGCGCCCAACGTCGTGCTGATCCTGCTCGATGATGTCGGCTACAGCGCGTCGAGCACGTTCGGCGGGCCCGTGGCGATGCCGACGCTCGATCGGCTGGCTCAGAACGGCCTGCGTTACACGCAGTTCCACACGACGTCGCTCTGTTCGCCCACGCGCGCAGCGCTGATCACGGGTCGCAACCATCACTCGGTCCACACGGGTGCCATCACGGAGATGGCGACGGGATACCCGGGCTACGACAGCCTGATGGGCAAGGACACGGCGACGATCGCCGAGGTCCTGAAGCAGTTCGGCTGGAACACGGCGTGGTTCGGTAAGAACCACAACGTTCCCGACTGGCAGACGAGCCAGGCGGGGCCGTTCGACCTCTGGCCGACCCTGCTCGGCTTCGAGCATTTCTACGGGTTCGTCGGCGCGGAGACGAACCAGTGGCGGCCGGCGGCGTTCGACGGCACCCGCCCCATCGAACCGTACCTTGGCAAACCGGACTACAACTTCGACTACGACATCGCCGACCAGGCGATCGAGTGGGTGCGCAACCAGAAAGCCGTCGCGCCGGACAAGCCGTTCCTCATCTACTACGCGCCGGGTGCGACGCATTCGCCGCACCACCCGAAGAAGGAGTGGATCGAGAAATACAACGGCAAGTTCGACCTGGGCTGGGACAAGACCCGTGAGCAGACCATCGCGCGCCAGAAGCAGCTCGGCCTGATCCCGGCGAACACCCGGCTCACGAAGCGTCACCCTGAGATCCCCGCGTGGGACACGCTCAATGCGGAGCAGAAGAGCCTCTTCGCCTACATGATGCAGGTCTACGCGGGCTTCCTTTCGCAGACGGACTACAACGTCGGGCGCCTGCTCGAGGCAATCGCCCAGCTCGGGCAGCTCGACAACAC
>JBBIVG010000185.1:0-7090 GCA_037439865.1 Nevskiaceae bacterium | reverse complement strand
ATCATGACGACACAGCCGAACGTGCACAGGCTCACGCACAGGCAGAACCACGGGCCCGGGGCCAGCGGATAGTGCGGCGCGACGCTGCCCGAGATGAGCAGCCAGCCGGCCAGCCAGTACGAGGCGAGGCCCAGCGCGCCGACGACGCAGCTCAGCCAGGTGGCGCGGCGCTGCCAGTTCGGATCCGGGAACAGCCGGTCTTTCATCAGCCAGGTGAGCCCGTAGGTGCCGTGCATCGCGAGATACAGCCAGGCGGCCGTGGAGGTCGCGGCCGGCGTGCGACTGGCATAGAACCACATCATCCCGGCGAGCACCGGGAAGGAGCCCGCCTTCTGCAGGTTGATGACGGAGGCGAGTCGGGCCGGGCGCGAACCGCCGCCGATGTCGAACAGCAGCCAGTCGTTGAACCGCCGCAGTCGGAGCGCCCATGCGGGTCCCTGTGCGCGTGTCATGTGCCCGACATCGCCACGGGACGATCCGGACGCTCGACGGCGCGCACCACGCGCCACAGCAAGCCGGGTGCCAGCCGACGCGCCCACAGACTCGGTCGCGTGTACCAGCCCGGGTGGACCCAGAAGCGTTTGCGTCGCAGCGCGCGGTCCACGGCGTCGAGCACCGCCTCGGCCGTGATGGGTGGGAAGACATCGAGGAACCTCGGCCAGCGTGTGGCGCGCCCTTGCTCGAGGAGGGGTGTGCGCACGGCCGGCGGACACACGCAGAGCACCTGCACACCGCGGCCGCTGATCTCCTGCGCCAGGACTTCGGTGTAGGCGATGACGGCGGCCTTGGACGCAGCGTAGGCGCCCATGTAGAAGATCGGGACCTGGCCGGAGATCGAGGCGAAGCTGACGAATTCACCGTGGCCGCGCGCGAGCATCCGCGGCAGGGTCGCGTGACTCACGTGCACCAGGCCGAGGAAGTTCACTTCGCAGATGCGTCGGACGGTCGCGGCATCCATCTCGAGCAGCGGGCCGAGGGGCATGATGGCCGCGGCATGCACGACGCGCGTCACCGGGCCGAGCCGTGACTCGATACGCTCGACGCTCGCCTCGATCGCCGCCTCGTCCCGGACGTCCACCGGCAGCGTGACAAGTTGCGCAGATTGTCCAAGCCGCGCGAGACCCGCGGCGTCGACGTCGAGCGCCGCGACCGACCAGCCGGCGGCCAGCAGGCGGCGCGCACAGGACTGGCCCATGCCGCTGCCGGCGCCGGTAATCAACGCTACCCCCTGTTTCATGCAGCGGCTCCTGTCTGGCGCGGGCCGTTCAATTCGTCGCGGGCGAGCCGGCGGCCATCACCGCCGCCGGACCCGGACCCGGCGCTGATTGTGCCGCGAGTTGACAAAAAACAAAAGATGTCTTATTTCTCGCCGCACTCGGTGACGAGCGGACGAGCAACGTCCGGCCGGCGGCGGGTGCAGCGGATTCGACGGGGGAGCAGCCATGAACTTGCGCGACGTGCACGTGTGGACCGGTTGGACCGGCTGGATCTTCACCGCCGGATTCCTGCTGGCGTGCTGCCCGTTGCTGGCGTGGACGATTCCGCCGAGGCTCGGGCCGATGGCCTCGCCGCAGGAGGTGCAGGCGTTCTACGTCGAGCACCTGATGCAGATCCGGGCCGGTGCGTGGATCGGCATGGTGGCGAGCGCGTTTTATTACCCGTGGGGCGCGGCGATCGCCGCCATGACCCGGCGCATCGAGAACGGCCGGCCGCCGATCCTGACTTACACCCAGCTCGGCGCGGTCGGCGTCGCGGTCTTCAACTCGGTGCTGTATTTCTTCTGGATGGCGTTCTGTGCGTTCCGTGCGGACACGATGGACCCGGTGCTGCTCAGGACGCTGAATGACTTCCAGTTCATCCTGCTCGAGTTTGAGGTGTTTCCGCTCAGCCTGTGGGCGGTGGCCATCGGGCTCGCGATCCTGCTCGACGAGAGCGAGCGCCCGACGTTCCCGCGCTACGCGGCGTGGGTCAATTTCTGGTTCGCGGGACTCGTGATGACGGGCCAGTTCATGATCTTCTTCAAGACGGGGCCGCTCGCCTGGAATGGCCTGCTGGCGCTGTACTGGCCGGCGGCCGTGTTCTTCATCTGGATCTGCATCATGAGCGCGCTCGTGATTCAGGGCGTCAAGCGCGGCGACGGCGTGGTCGATGGCGCGAGCCAGGACTATTTCCCGTGTGGACCCGCCGATGCGGCGCTCGCGCGACGGCCGGCCCGGGCGGGTGGCGGTGCCGCGCCGTGAGCGAGATGACCACCCAGGCCCGTCTGCACGTGCCGGGTGAACCCGGCATCTGGATCTTCATTTTGGGTGACATGACGCTCTACGCCGCACTGTTCGGCAGCTTCATGATCGACCGTCGCAGCGATGTGGCAACCTTCAACGCGTCGGCAGCGATGCTGCACACGAGTATTGGCGCAGTCAACACGCTGCTGCTGCTGACGAGCTCCCTGTTCGTGGCGCTCGGCGTGCGCTCGGTGCGCGAAAGGATGCTGCCGCAGCTCGCGCCGCTGTTGTTCGGGCTGGCGCTCGTGTGTGGCGCCGGGTTCGTGTTCGACAAGTACCTCGAATACTCGGGGCTGCTGCGGCAGGGCCTCGTCCCGACGACGAACACGTTCTTCATCTACTACTACGTCCTGACCGGCATCCATCTCACCCACGTGCTGGCGGGCATGTGCGTGCTCGTCTACCTGTGGCGTGTGGCGCGGTCGAGCCTCACCGCTCCCGTCGAGCGCGCGCGCCTCGTCCGCGGGGTCGAGAACGGCGCCAGCTTCTGGCACGTCGTGGACCTGCTCTGGATCGTGCTCTTTCCGCTGCTGTACCTGGTGCGCTAGCGATGCGGCAACTGATCCAGACTCCCGCGACATTCGTCTGGGCGCTGCTCATGGCGGCCACCGGCCTGTCGATGTGGGTGGCCGTCGAGCACGGCATCGTCGCACACGCGGCCGCGACCAGCGTCATCATCTCGGTCGCGCTCGTCAAAGCGTGGCTGGTCGGGATGTATTTCATGGAGTTACGTCACGCGCCATGGCTGCTGCGCGGCGCGTTCTACGCCTGGTGCGCCATCTGCGCCGCGGCGGTGCTGGGAGTCTATTTCATGGGCCCGTGACGGCCCTGCGGCCCAATTTCAGGAGGGGGAGATGAAAACGACCGAGTCGGGATGTAATGCGGCAAGTTTCACGTCGCTCGCGCTGGCCGTCAGCGCCGCGCTGCTGTCAGCGCAGGCGGTGGCGCAGGAGAGCCAGGCCGCGCCGGGACAGCTCGAGGAGATCGTCGTCACCGCGCAGAAGCGCTCGCAGGCGCTCGAGGAGGTGCCGATCGCGATCTCGGCATTCACCGGTGAAGAGCTGACCGGCGGGCGGGTCCTGTCGGTCAATCAGCTGTCGACGATGGTGCCGGGCATGCGCGTCGACTCGCAGGGGGGCGCCTCCCAGCCGACGATTCGCGGCGTGGGCACCGCCACGGCCGGCGCAGGCGCGACCTCGAACATCGCCGTGTACGTCGACGGCTTCTACGTGCCCGACCAGTACGACACCGACCTGCAGCTGCTGAACCTGAAGAGCGTGCAGGTCCTGAAAGGGCCGCAAGGTACGCTGTTCGGGCGCAACGCCACCGGCGGCGCGATCCTGCTCGAGACGCTCGACCCGACGTTCGAGCCGAGCCTCGCGATGCAGCTCACCGGCGCCAACAACAACGACTACCTGGTCGACGGGTATGGCTCGATCGGGCTCACTGACCGGATCGCCGTCGACGCGGCGGTCGTCTACCGCCAGGGCGACGGCTTTCTGAAGAATATCGCGACCGGCGCCAGCGACGACGGCCGTTTTGACCGGCGCACCTACCGGCTGTCGGGGCTCTACAAGGACGACGATGGCCTCAAGGTGAAGCTCGCCTACAGCTACACGTCGTCGCACGAGCCGATCTTCAGCGCGATGGCGGCGTGGAAGGGAAATTCACTCGCGGCCGTCTACGGTCCGGTGGCGGGCCCGGCCCTCGGGATCGACACGATCATCGCGACCGATGACTACAAGGTCTCGAATACCGCGCCGACCGCGTATTCGACCGACTCGAGCGGCGTGTTCCTGACGATCGAGAAGGACTTCGGGGGTATCGACTTCAAGTCGCTGACGATGGACCGCACCTCACACAGCCGCACGCAGATCGACCTCGACTCCTCCAATCTGCCGCTGTTCGCCGTGCAGTTCCGGCCGGAGAGCTCGACCTTCAGCCAGGAGTTCGACCTCACCGGGAAATCCGGCAAGTTCGAGTGGGTCGTCGGCGCGTACTTCATGGCCTACGACAACAAGTTCGACTATCTCGATGCGACCCAGGCGCTGGTGCCGATCACGCCGCCCGCACCGCCATACTTCGCCGTGGCACAGTTCCCGATCTACAACTGGATCGAGACCAAGGACGACGCCTACGCGGCGTTCGCGGATGCCACGTGGGAGGTCGTGGACAACCTGTTCCTGACCGCGGGTCTTCGCTACAGCTACGAAGACGTCTCGGCGCAGGTGAAAGGTCTGTACGTCCCGCAGGCCAACATTTTCGTGGACATCCCGGAATGGAGTGACAGCTGGAGCAACACCTCGCCACGCTTCGTCGCACGCTATCAGCTGGATGCGGATTCCAACGTGTACGCCTCGTACTCGCAGGGATTCAAGGCCGGCATGCTGCAGCCGAGTTCGTTCACGACGGATCCCGTCAATCCCGAAAAGATCAGCGCCTGGGAGGTCGGCTACAAGACCGGGCGATCCACGCTGCAGTTTGCCGCATCGGCTTTCTACTACGACTACAAGGACATGCAGGTCGCGAGCTTCAATGGCACGACCGCCTTCTACGTGAATGCCGCGGCATCGACCATCTATGGTGCGGACGTCCAGCTGACGGCGTTGGTGACGGAAGGGCTCACGGCCGGGCTGAGCGCGGCCTATACGCATGGTCGCTACGACAGGTTCCCGGACTCCCAGGCGCGTGATCTCAACATGACGTCGCCGACCTACCTGAAGGTCATCCCGGGATCGGACGCCAGTGACAATCCGCTCATGCGGACGCCGGAATTCACGGCCACCGCGACCCTCGGCTATGAGCATCCGCTGCCGGAAGGCACACTGCAACTGAACGCCGACTACTACTAAACTGATTCGTTCTATTTCGATGCGAACAAGCAGTTCAAGCAGAGCGGTTACGGTCTGCTGAACCTGAGGGGCGGTTGGGTCGGGCCCGGCGGGCACTTCGGCGCCACGCTGTTCTGGACCAACGTCACGAACGAGCAGTACATCGCGACGATGCTGCCGGGCGACTTCGCCATCCAGCAGATGTACGGCGCACCGCAGGCGTACGGGATAACTTTGGATTACCGGCTGTAGGGCGAATGCACGGTGGGGCGGCGTGGACCTGCAGTGGGCGATGCTGGCGTGACTGCTAGAATGCCGGCCATCGATGGCCAGTCCACGCATGCCCCCATGAAGAGGAAATCCGGACGCACGGCGAAGTCGGCAGCGCGTGCGACGCGAGCCGAAGTGCCGCTGGACGGCGTTGCAGTACGCGAGCGGCGCCCCGAAGACGTCATCATTGATGCCACGGTCCGGTGCTTCAACCGGTTTGGCGTCCACAAGACGTCCATGGAAGATATCGCCGAAGTCGCGAAGCTCTCGCGGCCGACGATCTATCGGTATTTCCCGACGCGGAACCACCTGATCGTCGAGGTCCTGCTGCGCGAAGTGCGCGATCACACGCGTCTCGTGGTCCCCGTCATGCGGCGTCACAAGTTTCCGCCGCGAGCGCTCATCGAGGGCATCATCTTTGACATCACGACGGCGCAGCAGCACCCCTACACGAACATCGTCGTGAGCGAGGCTGGCAGCGAGATGCTCGGGCAGGTGAGCGGCAGCGACGAGATCCTGCTCGAAGCGATGTCTGAGCAATGGCTGCCGGCGCTCACGCGGTGGCGCGAGAGCGGGTATCTGCGCGCGGCGCTCAGGATGGATGAGGTGGTGCTGTGGATTACGCTCATCATTCATCACGCACTCAAGCCGAGCTGGATCTCGGTGCCGCCGTCGAAGATGCGCCGCATCCTGGCGACCCTGGTCGTTCCGGCCATCTTCGATCTCGACAAGCTGCGCGCGGACTTCCCGCGCGACTCCATTGATGAGCTTGCCTCGGCAGGGGCCTCGCCCGGCTAGCGCGATCGCGGATGGCCCGTGCGCCACGTGGCGGCGAAGCTAAGCGGCGCAGGACGCACTCCCGTCGGGCATTCTCGACGAGCAGGGCGTGGACGTGAATCGCAGTGTCACGCTCCTGACTGCGGGCGATTTCGCGGGAAGCGAGCGACAATAGGCCGGGCCGCGCTCTCGAGGGGGGATCCGCTTTGACCGACGCACTCATCTGCGACGCCGTGCGCACGCCGATCGGCCGTCATGGCGGCAGCCTTTCCGTCGTCCGGGCCGATGACCTGGCTGCCGTACCCATTCGCGAACTGATGGCGCGCAATCCGCGCGTCGACTGGGGCTCGGTCGACGACGTGGTCTACGGCTGTGCCAACCAGGCCGGCGAGGACAACCGCAATGTTGCGCGCATGGCCGCACTGCTGGCGGGACTGCCGCAGGAAGTGCCGGGCTGCACGCTCAACCGACTTTGCGGGTCCGGACTCGACGCGGTCGCAACGGCCGCGAGACTGATCCGCACTGGCGAGGCGGACCTCGTGATCGCGGGCGGGGTCGAGAGCATGAGTCGAGCCCCGTACGTGCTGTCGAAGTCGGAGACGCCGTTCGCACGCGACGTCCAACTCTTCGACACCACCATTGGCTGGCGCTTCGTGAATCCGCTGTTGAAGCGCCAGTACGGCATCGACTCGATGCCGGAGACCGCCGAGAACGTGGCGGCGGAATTCGGCATTTCGCGCGCCGACCAGGATGCCTTCGCGCTCCGCAGCCAGGAGCGCACGCTCGCGGCGCAGGCGAACGGGACGTTGCAGGAGGAGATCGTTCCGGTGTCGGTTCCTGCGCGCAAAGGTCCCGCCACAGTCTTAAACCAGGATGAACATCCCCGTCGTACGTCGCTCGAGGCGCTGGCCGCGCTCGGCACGCCATTCC
>JBBIVG010000184.1:0-7092 GCA_037439865.1 Nevskiaceae bacterium | reverse complement strand
GAACTCGAGACGCGCCTGATCGCGGCCGACGTCGGCATCGAGACCACGGAGAAGATCCTCGGTGGCCTGCGCGGCATGGTGGCGCGCAAGGAACTCGGCAATCTCGATGCGCTGCTCGCGGCCCTGCGGCAGTCGATGCTCGGGATCGTGGCGCCCGCGAGCCGCCCTCTCGAGATCGACGCTGCAAAGCGCCCTTACGTGATCCTCGTCGTGGGCGTGAACGGTTCGGGCAAGACCACGACGATCGGCAAGCTGGCGCGGCGCCTGTCCGACGATGGCCGCAAGGTGCTGCTGGCTGCGGGCGACACGTTCCGCGCTGCGGCCATCGAGCAGTTGCAGATCTGGGGCGAGCGCGACGGCGTGCCCGTGATCGCGCAAGCCGCTGGCGCGGACCCGGCCGCGGTGATTTTCGACGCCATGCAGGCGGCACAGGCCCGCGGCGTGGACGTGCTGATCGCCGACACCGCCGGTCGCCTGCACACGCAGAGCAACCTGATGGACGAGCTGAAGAAGGTGAAGCGCGTGCTCGGCCGGCTCGATCCCGATGCGCCGCACGAGGTGCTGCTGGTGCTCGACGCGGGCCAGGGACAGAACGCACTGACGCAGGCGCAGCAGTTCAACGAGGCGCTCGGCGTCACCGGCATCGTGCTCACCAAGCTCGACGGCACGGCGAAGGGCGGCATCGTGCTCGCGATCGCGGATCGCTTGAAGATACCCGTGCGCTTCGTCGGCATCGGCGAGTCGGCCGAGGACTTCGGCGTGTTCGACGCGGAGACGTTCGTCGATGCCGTGCTGACTCCGGCCCGCACCCCCGGCGAGGCCGCATGATCCGCTTCGACAACGTCTGGAAGCGGTATCCGAACGGCCGTGAGGCGCTTTGCGACTTCACCCTCGGCATCGAACGAGGGGAGATGGTGTTCCTCACCGGCCACTCGGGCGCGGGCAAAAGCACTCTCTTGAAGCTCATCGCCGTGATCGAGCGCACGCGGACGCAGACGGCGAAGGCGATGGTGGACCCGCGGCACGTTGGTGGTCAACGGCCAGAACACCGCCAGCATGCCGCGGAAGAAGATCCCGCCATTCCGCCGCGACATTGGCATCGTGTTCCAGGACCACAAGCTGCTCATGGACCGGCCGGTGTACGACAACGTCGGGCTGCCACTCGTGATCGCGGGCGTGCCGGAGAAGGAGATCACCAAGCGCGTGCGCGCTGCGCTCGACCAGGTGGGGCTGCTGGGCCGCGAGCAGAACCGCCCGATCGAGCTCTCGACCGGCGAACAGCAGCGCGTCGGCATCGCGCGCGCCATCGTCGGCAAGCCGTCGCTGCTGATCGCGGACGAGCCCACCGGCAACCTCGACCCGGACCTCGCGGTCGAGATCATGAACATCTTCAAGCGCTTCAACGAGGTCGGCGTGACGGTGCTGGTCGCGACGCACGACGTGCACCTCATCGAGCGCTACGGCGTGCGTCGGGTGATCATCGAGGCTGGTCGCGTCGCCGGCGGCGATGCCGAGCCGCCCCCGCCGCTGCCCTCGATCGTCGTCGACCGGGCCGAGTCGTCATGAAGCAGTGGCTCGAACGTCATGTGCAGACGATGGTCGGCTCGCTGGGCCGGTTGTGGCAGAAGCCGTTTGCCACGCTGCTCACGATCCTGGTCATCGGCATCGCGCTCGCGTTGCCGGCGTGCCTGCACGTGCTCGTGCAGAACGTGCGCGCGGCGAGCGGCGGCTGGAGCAGCGCGCTCGACGTTTCCGTGTACCTGAAGCAGTCGGCGACCCTGGAGGAGGCGAAGTCGGTTGCGGACCGCGTGCGCAAGCGTCGCGACGTATCGGAGGTTACGCTCGTCAGCGCGGACGAGGCGCTCGAGGAGTTCCGCAAGGGCTCCGGTTTCGGCGAAGCGCTCGACGCGCTGAAGGACAACCCGTTGCCGCACGCGCTCATCGTGCGGCCGGCGGAGGAGTTCCGCGATCCCGCGCACGTGGCGACGCTCACCAGCGAGTTGAAGACGCTGCCCGGCGTGGACGTCGTGCAACTCGACACCGAGTGGGTGAGCCGCTTCAACGCGATCCTCGACGTCGTGCGGCGGGTCGTGTTCCTGGCGGCGGGGCTCTTCGCGCTCGGCATCCTCGCCATCGTCGGCAACACGATCCGGCTCGACATCGAGAACCGGCGCGACGAGATCGAGGTGACCAAGCTCGTGGGCGGCAGCGACGCGTTCGTGCGCCGGCCGTTCCTCTACAACGGCGTCTGGTACGGGCTGGGTGGCGGCGCGATCGCGTGGCTGATCGTCGCGATCGTGATCATGGTGCTCGGCAACCCGGTCCAGCGGATCGCCGGGCTGTACGGCAGCTCGGGCGCGCTGCACGGGCTCGGCGTCGAGGGCAGCCTGGCCCTGGTCCTCGGGGCCATCCTGCTCGGCTGGTTCGGGTCGTTCATCGCGGCGACCCGGGAGCTTCGGGACATCGAGCCGAAGTAGGCGGCGCCCGCCTAACTACTTGACTGATTTCGCGTTTCTGGCTCATTCCCGGCGGTTTGGCGGCTGAACTTCCCCGGTCTTTAGCACTCTAATGTCCTGACTGCTAATATCTGCAGTCGTGACTTGGGGAGGACCCGCGAAGACCATGACGACCACCGCGCTCGTACGACGCAGCCCTGCCGAACTCGCCCGGGCCGGCCCGATCGGGAGCCTCGACGCGTACTTCGACGCCGTCGGCCGCATCCCGGTGCTGAGCCGCGAGGAGGAGAGCGCGCTCGCCACCCGTTTCCGGGCCGAGAACGATCTCGACGCGGCCCGGCAGCTGGTGCTCTCGCACCTGCGTTTCGTCGTGCACATTGCCCGCGGCTACGCGGGCTACGGCCTGCCGATGGGCGACCTCGTGCAGGAAGGCAACGTCGGCCTGATGAAGGCCGTCAAGCGGTTCGACCCGACGGTCGGCGTGCGGCTGGTGTCGTTCGCCGTGCACTGGATCCGCGCCGAGATCCACGAATACGTGCTGCGTAACTGGCGGCTGGTGAAGATCGCCACGACCAAGGCGCAGCGGAAGCTGTTCTTCAACCTGCGCAAGTACAAGAAGAACCTCGGCTGGCTCACGAACGAGGAGACGCAGGCGGTCGCCCGCGACCTCGGCGTGAGCACGAGCGAAGTGACCGAGATGGAGCGCCGGCTCGCGTCGCGCGACCTCTCGTACGACCCGGCGCCGGACGCGGACGAGGAAGAGGACTCCTATGCGCCGTCGGCGTACCTGCCGGCCCCCGATGCGGATCCGGCCGTGGCGGTCGAGCGCGCCGAGTGGGACGACGACGTGACCGACAAGGTCGCGGACGCGCTTTCCCACCTCGATGCCCGTAGCCAGGCCATCCTGCGTGCGCGGTGGATGAGCGAACCGAAGGCCACGCTGCACGACCTCGCCGCGCAGTACGGCGTGTCGGCGGAGCGCATCCGACAGATCGAGGCGAACGCGATCAAGAAGCTCCGCAAGCTCGTCGTGGCGGAATGAAAAAATAGGTGCCAGGCACCGAATTTCGAGTCGAAATTCGGTGCCTGGCACCTATTTTTTTCTGCGTCAGCCCTTCTTCGCTTCTTCCAGCGACTCCTGGGTCACCGGAACGATCGTGATCTCCACTCGGCGGTTCTGCGCACGACCCTCCTCGGTCGCGTTCGACGCGACCGGGTAGTCCGGACCGACGCCGATCGGGACCATGCGGGCCGACGGCACGCCGCGGCTCTCGAGGTACGCCTTCACGCTGCCTGCGCGCTGCTCCGACAGCGTCATGTTGAAGGCCCTCGGGCCCGTGCTGTCGGTGTGACCCGCGATCTGGATGACGGTCTTGTTGTACTCGACGAGCGTCTGCGCCACCTTGTCGAGCACCGGGTCGAACTGCGGATTCAGCTTCGCGCTGTTGAGCGCGAACGTGACGTTGCCGGGCATGTCGAGCGTCAGGTTGTCGCCCTTGCGCACGACCTCGACGCCGGTGCCCGCCATCTGCTGGCGCAGTTTCGCCTCCTGCTTGTCCATGTAATTGCCGACCGAACCGCCGGCCAGCGCGCCAATGCCCGCGCCGATCAGCGCGCCCTTCCATCCGCCACCTGCGATGAGACCGATGGCCGCGCCACCGGCCGCACCGATCGCGGCGCCCTGGCGGGTCTTCTGGTTCTCCGGGCCGCTCATCGTCTCGCACCCGACGAGCGCGACCGAGACGGCGACGAGCGTGGCGATTCCGGCTTTGTGGCGAATCAACATGGACTTACTCCGTGGCTGGCCGGGTCGAGCGCGACCCGGCGGTGATGATTGACGTTGAAGGTGCAATGATCGCCTTTTTCGCCGCCTCGCGAAACACGATGGCGTGCAGCTCGGCGGTTCGCGCCGGGGTCGCCGCGTATCCGCCAGCCATCGTGACGACGGTCGGCAGGCCGCGCCCGAGGCACGCATCCAGCACGAGCTGGTCGCGGCGCCGGATGCCGTCGTCCGAGAGCTTCAACCGGCCATAGCGATCGCCTTGCGCCGGATCCACACCGGCCAGGTAATACACGATGTCCGGCGCGAATCCGGCGAGGATCGCCTCGAGGTGCATCGCGAGGAGATGCAGGTATTCCTCGTCCTCCATGCCGTCGCGGAGCCCGACGTCCACGCGCGACTGCATCTTGCGGGCCGGATAGTTGCGCTCCCCGTGCATGGAGAACGTGAACACCGCCGGGTCGCGTTCGAAGATCGCGGCCGTGCCGTTGCCCTGGTGCACATCGAGGTCCACGACCAGCGCGGTCGCGACGCGGCGATCCCGCTGCAGCACGCGGATCGCGACGGCGACGTCGTTCAGCACGCAGAACCCCTCGCCGTGGTCTGGGAACGCGTGGTGGGTGCCGCCGGCCAGGTTGCCCGCGAGCCCGTCCGACAGCGCCGCAAGCGAGGCCTCGATCGTCCCCTGCACCGCGAGCCGCGACCGGCGCCAGAGCGCTGCCGACCACGGCACGCCGATGCGACGGATCTCGGCTGCATCGAGGGAACCGGCCTCCAGCCGCTCGAGATAGTCCACCGTGTGCACCAGCGCGAGATCCGGCAGCCGCGCCTCGTCGGGCACGAGGATGTCCGCCGCGCACACGACCCCTTCGGCGAGCAACCGCTCGTGGAGGAGCGGGTACTTCGCCATCGGGAAGGGATGGCCCGTCGGCAGCGGCACGAAATAGTCGGGATGGTAGGCGCAGCGCATCGGGCGTGGGTTCGCAACGGGCAGGCGCCCGGCTCCGGAACACGTAAAATAGCCTGCTTGCGGCCGCTTCGGCCCCGTGACCGCCAAGGATTCGACCGATGACCATCCGCCCGCTGGCAGCGCGCCTGCTGCCACTGATCCTGGCCGCCGCGATCGCGGCCGGTTGCGCTCCGGCCGACAAGGGCGAGGCCCCGGCCCGCAAGTCCATCGATGCCATCGACGCGGAGATCAAGGCAGCCGGACCGGACGCGACGAAATACCTCCCCCGCCACGTATCGAGGCTCGAGGCCCAGTCCACCCAGCTCAAGGTCAAGTACTACGAGCGCGACTACCAGGGCATCGCCGAGGCGGCGCCCGCGGTCCTCGAGCAGGCGCAGGGCCTCGCGCAGCAGGCCGCGGCCAAGAAGGCCGAGATCGCCACGTCGCTCGCCCCGGAATGGACCGGGCTCGAGAGCAGCGTGCCCGCTGCGATCGCGGCCGTCGAAAAGCGCGCGGACGAGCTGCAGAAGTCCGGCAAGGTCCCGGCCGCCGGCCCCATGCGGATGATGCTCGATGCCACCCCGGCCAGCGTCGCAGACCAGAAAGCGCTGTGGGAAAAGGCGACTGCCGCGAAGGCGGCCGGCGACATCGAGCAGGCCGTAACGATCGGCAACCTCGTCAAGCACAAGGCCGAGACCCTGCTGTCGGCGCTCGGCAGCAACGGCTGACGCCCCCTCAACTCACCCGGAGACCCGCCGTGGCCACCTCGAACGCTCCCCAGAAGAAATCCTCACGTGCGCTGGATCCGCTCGATCTCTACGACGTGCGCGGCCTGCTCTCGGAGGAAGAGCAGATGGTGAAGGACTCCGTCGGCCGCATGGTGGACGAGAAGGTGCTGCCGATCATCCAGCACCACTTCGAGAACCACACCTTCCCCAAGGAACTCGTGGGCGAGCTGGCCGGCCTTGGCCTGCTCGGCAGTTCGCTCGAAGGCTACGGCTGCGCAGGCATGAATGCCGTCAGCTATGGGCTCATCTGCCAGGAGCTCGAGCGCGGCGACTCGGGACTGCGCAGTTTCGTCTCCGTGCAGTCGAGCCTGTGCATGTACCCGATCTACACCTACGGCAGCGAGGAACAGAAGCAGAAATACCTGCCGCGCATGGCGACGGGCGAGGTGATCGGCTGCTTCGGCCTCACCGAGCCGCACGGCGGCTCGGACCCGGCCAACATGAAGACGCACGCCAGGCGCCGCGGCAAGGACTGGGTGCTGAACGGCGCCAAGATGTGGATCACCAATTCGCCGATCGCCGACCTGTTCGTCATCTGGGCGAAGTCGGAGGACGGCATCCGCGGCTTCCTCGTCGAGAAAGGTGCGAAAGGCCTCGTCGCCCCCGAGATCGAGAAGAAATTCTCGCTGCGCGCGTCCATCACCGGTGCGATCTTCCTCGAGGACGTGGTCGTGCCGGAGGAGAACATGCTTCCGGGCAGCGTCTGCGGCATCAAGGCGCCGCTCTCGTGCCTGACGCAGGCACGCTACGGGATCACGTGGGGCGTGATCGGCGCGGCGCAGGCCTGTCTCGCCCAGGCGCTCGACTACTCGCAGAGCCGCGTGCTCTTCGGCCGGCCGATCGCCGCGACGCAGACCGTCCAGATACGCCTGGCCGAGATGGCCCGCGGCATCACCACGGCGCAACTGCTGTCGCTGCAGCTCGGTCGCCTCAAGGACGCGGGAACGATGACGCCGTCGCACGTGTCGCTCGCCAAGTGGAACAACTGCCGCATGGCGCTCGACGTGGCGCGCGACGCCCGCGACATCCTTGGCGGCGCCGGCATCAGTGCCGAATACGTCCCGATCCGCCACGCACTCAACCTCGAGAGCGTGATCACCTACGAGGGCACGTAGACGA
>JBBIVG010000183.1:0-7094 GCA_037439865.1 Nevskiaceae bacterium | reverse complement strand
GGCCCGCCCGGGTCGCCTGGTCCATCTTGCCGTGGGAGATGAGTTCGCCCGCGACCGCGCCGACGAAGGGCCCGAGGATCAGCCCGGGAAAGCCGAGGAAGACACCGCCCAGCGTCCCGAGCATCGCCCCGACAACCGCGAGCCGCGTCGCGCCGACGCGCTTGGCCCCGAGCGCCGTGGCGACGAAATCGATCGCGAACGACGCGAGCATCAGCAGGCCGAGCAACGTGAGCGTGATCCAGCTGACGCGCTGAAAGTCGTCGGCCCACGCACCGACGACGAGCCCCGCGAAGACCAGCGGCACGCCGGGCAGCGCCGGCAGGACGGAACCCGCGACGCCGCCGAGCACGAGCACGGCGGCCAGGAGCCACAGACCCACGGATCCAGACATCGGACGTCCTCGATGCGTCGCGCGATGCGCGGATATTGCATCCCGCCACCGGCGGCGTCACCCGCGGCCGTGACGTTACACTGCGCGACCCATGCCTCGACTTCCCGACTTGCCGATCGTCGCGGCGTTGCCGGCGCTCCACGAAGCGCTGGCCACGCACCGCAACGTGCTGGTCGAGGCGCCGCCGGGCGCCGGCAAGAGCACCGTGGTTCCGCTGGCCCTGCTCGAGGCCGGATGGCGCCAGGATGGCCGCATCCTGATGCTCGAGCCGCGACGCATCGCCGCCCGGGCCGTGGCCGAGCGCATGGCCCGATGGCTCGGGGAGGACACCGGGCAGACCGTGGGCTTTCGCACGCGGCTCGACACGCGCGTGGGGCCGCGCACGCGGATCGAGGTGGTCACCGAGGGCATCCTCACCCGCATGCTGCAGCACGACCCCGCGCTGGACGGCATCGCGTGCGTCGTGTTCGACGAGTTCCACGAGCGCAACCTGCAGGGCGACCTCGGTCTGGCTCTCTCTCTCGAGAGCCAGCGGCACCTGCGCGAGTCGCTGCGGCTGCTCGTGATGTCGGCGACGCTGGACGGGGAAGCGCTGCTCCGGCTGCTGGACGACGCGGTGGCGGTGCGCGCCCCGGGCCGCCTGTTCGACGTGGAAACGCACTACCTGTCGCCGCCGCGGCGCGATGACGGACGACGAACGCGCATCGAAGGTCCGGTCGTCTCCGCCACGCTGCGCGCGCTGCACGAGCACGATGGTGACGCGCTCCTGTTCCTGCCGGGCGCGGGAGAGATCCGCCGCGTCGTGGAAGGACTGGCTGCAGGTCTCGACGCCAGAGAGTTCAGCCTCGTGCCGCTCTACGGGGACCTGGCGGCAGCGGAGCAGGACCTGGCGCTCCGCCCCGATTCACGCGGACGTCGCAAGGTCGTCGTGGCGACGAACATCGCGGAGACCAGCCTCACCATCGACGGCGTCCGCATCGTCGTGGACTCCGGAGTGGAGCGACGCCAGCGATTCGACCCGGCGACGGGCATGGGTCGGCTGGAGACGGTGCGCGTCTCGCGCGCGTCGGCTGACCAGCGGCGCGGACGTGCCGGCCGCACCGCACCCGGCGTCTGCTACCGGCTGTGGAGCGAGTCGGCGCAGGCAGCGTTGCTGCCGCAGGCGCCCGCCGAGATTCTCGAGGCCGACCTCGCGCCCCTCGCGCTCGAGCTCGCATGCTGGGGGTGCCGCGATCCCACGTCGCTCGCGTGGCTCGATCCCCCGCCCCCGGCGCCGCTCGCGCAGGCACGCGACCTGCTCCTGCGCCTGGAGGCGCTCGACGCCACCGGGCAAGTGACGCCGCTCGGCCGGGACATGGCCGCGCTCGGCCTGCATCCGCGGCTGGCCCACATGGTGCTGCGCGCTCGCGCGCTGGGGCTCGCACGGCTCGCAGCCGAAATCGCGGCGCTGCTCTCCGAGCGCGATCCGCTGCGCCCGGCGGGCCCCGGGCGCGACCCGGACCTGCAGGCGCGTCTCGACGTGCTGCGCGGCCGGGCGCCGCCGGCGGGCGCGCAGGTCGACAGTGGGGCCGTGAGGCGCATCCAGCGCGTGCTGCAGCAGGTCGAGCGCCAGCTCGGGCGGCTGGATCGGCGGGCCGCGCCGGCGATTGCCGAGATCAGCGAGGGTGAAGCCGCCGGCCTGCTGCTCGCCTTCGCGTATCCCGACCGCATCGGCCGGGCCCGCGAAGGTGGCGGCGGCCGTTATCTCCTGAGCGGCGGCCGGGGCGCGGCGTTCGCCGACGCCACGGCACTCGCGAGGTCCGAGTTCATCGTGGTCGCGGGACTCGATGCCGGCGAGCGCGAGGCGCGGATCCAGCTGGCCGCGCGGCTCGACCCGGCCCAGCTCGAGGAGCACTTTTCCGCGTCGATCGAGGAGTCTTCGAGCATCGGCTGGGATCCGCGGTCGGAGTCGGTCGCCGCGCGACGGGTGCGCCGGCTCGGGGACCTCGTGCTGCGCGACGAGCCGTTGCGCGGCGTCGCCGGGGACGCCACGGTTGCGGCGATGCTCGACGGCATTCGCTCGCTGGGCCTCCGATGCCTGCCCTGGACGCGCGACCTCGAACAGTGGCGCGCGAGGGTCACGCTGGTCCGCGAGCACGATCAACGCGGGCGCGGCGATTGGCCCGACGTCAGCGACGCGGCGCTGCTCGACACGCTCGACGCGTGGCTCGGCCCCTGGCTCGACGGCATCACGCGGCGCGACCAGCTCGCGAAGCTCGACCTGCGCGGCGCGCTGCACTCGCTGCTCGACTGGAACGCGCAGCGCCGACTCGATGAACTCGCGCCGACTCACCTCGCGGTGCCGAGCGGATCACGGATCGCGGTCGACTACACGGGCAGCGGTCCGAGCATCAGCGTGCGGCTGCAGGAGGTCTTTGGCCTCATGGACTCCCCGCGCGTGGTGGACGGCCGGGTCCCGGTGACGCTGGAGCTGCTCTCGCCGGCCCGCCGTCCGGTGCAGGTGACGCGCGATCTCGCGAGCTTCTGGTCGCGGGGCTACCACGAAGTGCGCAAGGAGCTGAAAGGCCGCTACCCGAAGCACTACTGGCCGGAAGACCCGCACGAGGCGGTCGCCACGCGGCGCGTGCGGCCGAGGGACGGGGACTGAGCCGGCTTACTCCGCCCGCAGCGCCTCGACAGGGTCGAGTCGCGCCGCATTGAAGGCCGGCAGGATGCCCGCGACGAGGCCGATCACGGCCGACAGCCCGAGCGCCAGGCCGATGAACAGCGGCGAGTAGCTCACGGGCAGCTGCTTCACCGCCTGGCTCAGCAGGAATGCGACGCCGCCCCCGGCCGCGAGTCCGCCCAGCCCTCCCAGCACGGACAGCACGACCGCCTCCGCGAGGAACAGCCGGAGCACTTGCGCGCGCTCCGCCCCGAGCGCACGCAACAGCCCGATCTCGCCGGTTCGCTCGCGCACCGAGATCGTCATGATCGTGAAGATGCCGACGGCGCCGACCAGCAGCGAGATGCTGCCGAGCGCACCCACCGCGAAGGTGAGCACGTTCAGCACCGAGCCCAGCGCATCCAGCATCTGCTGCTGCGGCGTGACGGTGAAGTCCTCGTCGCCGTGGCGCGCCCCGAGCACGCGCCGGATGCCGTCCTCGACCTCCCGCGCGGGAGCGTTCTCCTCGTAGACGACGTCGATCTCGAAGAGGCTGTCGCGGTCGAAGAGCTCTAGCGTCTTCGCGGCCGGGATGAAGACCGTGTCGTCGAGGTCGAAGCCCAGCATCGTCCCCTTCGGCGCCATCACCCCGACGACGCGATAGCGCTGGCCGCCGACGCGCACGCTGGCGCCGAGCGGGTTCGCCTTGCCGAACAGCTCGTGCGCCATCTTGGAACCCAGCACGGCGAACGCGCGGGGCGCGCGCGGATCGTCGGGCGGCAGGTACGTTCCCTGGCCCACCGGGAAGCGCAGGGCCTCGGCGAACATCGGGCCGGTGCCGTACACCGTGACGCGACGCTTGCGGCCGTTGCCCTCGACTTCCGCGTTGCCTTGCACGAGGGGATCCGCATCGAGCACGTACGGCACGCGCTTCAGCGCCTCGGCGTCGTCGATCGTGAGCGGCCGGACGGTGCCGAACACGCCGATCGAACCGCCCATGGTCTTGGCCGTGCCCGGACTCACGGCGATGATGTTCGTGCCGAACTGCGTGAACTCGGAGATGACGAAGCGGCGCACCCCCTCCCCGATCGACGTGAGCAGCACGACCGCCGCGACGCCGACCCCGATGCCGAGCGCCGTCAGCACCGCGCGCATGCGATGCGCCAGCACCGACCGGCTCGTGAATCGCACGATGTCCGAGCCACGCACGGTTCAGCGCCTCCCGGCCAGGGCCACGACCGGATCGAGCCGCGCCGCGCGTCGGGCTGGCAGCAGTCCGAAGACGACGCCGCTCGCGACCGCGATCAGCACCGCGAGCACCACGGCCCACGGCGGCGGACCAAGCGGCAGCGTCGGGTAGAAGCGCGACACGACGGCGTCGGCGAGGTAGCCGATGACGAGCCCGCCCAGCGCTCCGACGATCGACAGCAGCACGGCTTCGGTCAGGAAGATCGCCGTGATCTGCCGGCCCCGCGCACCGAGGGCTTTCATCAGGCCGACCTCCGCCGTGCGCTGGCTCACCGCCACGAGCATGACGTTCATGATCAGGATGCCCGCGACGGCCAGGCTGATGGAGGCGATGCCCGCGAGCGTGAGCGTGAGTGCGGTGAAGATGCGGTTGAACGTCGCGAGCACGGCGTCCTGAGTGATGACCGTGACGTCCTCCTCGCCCTGGTGGCGCTCCTTGAGCATCGCGCGGACCGCCTCGCGGACGCGGGGCATCGCCTCGCGCGAAGTGGCCTGGATCATGATCCGGAACAGCGACTGGGTGTTGAAGAGCTGCTGGGCGCTCGACACCGGGATGATGACGAGTTCCTGCAGGTCGAAGCCGATCGCCCGCCCCGTGTCGGCGAGCACGCCGATGACCCGGAAGCGCCGGTCGCCGATCCGCACCGTCGCGCCGACCGCCGGCCCGCGCGGAAAGAGTTCCGAGCGCACCTTGCTGCCGAGCACGCACACCGCCAGGTCGCGATCGAGCTCGCCCGGCGGCAGGAACGATCCCTGCGCCATGCTGAGATTCCGCACCGTCAGGAAATCGGAGTTGCTGCCGACGACCGGGACCTCGCGCGTGAGCTCGCCCGCCGCGACCGGCACCGAACCGATGACGAGCGGCGCGATGCGCGCGACACCCGGGATCCGCAGCAGCGAGCGCGCGTCATCGAGCGTCAGGTCGCGCGGGGTCTCGCCGGCGAACATGCCCGGCTGCACGCCGGTCGTCTCCGAGCGGCCAGGCAGCACGATGAGGAGCTCCGTGCCGAGGGCCTGGAATTCGCCGGTCACGTAGCGGCGCGCGCCTTCACCCAGCGACGTGAGCACGACGACCGCGGCGACGCCGATCGCCATGGCGAGCAGCATCATGAGGCTCCGCAGCCGCGCACGCACGAGCGACTCGGTGGCGAGGTGCAGCAGGTCGCCGAATCTCACGGTGGCTGCCCGTGCGACGACCCGTCGGCCACGATGCGGCCGTCACGCATCCGCACGTGTCGCCGCGCGCGCGCCGCGACTTCGTCGTCGTGAGTCACGACCAGGAGGGTGATGCCGCGCGAGTTGAGCCCTTCGAGCGCGGCGAGCACATCGGCGCCGGAGACGTGGTCGAGATTGCCGGTCGGCTCGTCCGCGAGCAGCACCGTCGGCTCCATCACCATCGCACGCGCAATCGCCACGCGCTGGCGCTGCCCGCCCGACAGCTGGTCGGGACGGTGTTCCGCGCGGTCGGTGAGGTTGAGGCTCGCGAGCACCGCGTCGGCCCGCCGGCGACGCTCGGCCGGCGCAGTCCCGGCCAGCACCATCGGCAGCTCGACGTTCTCGAATGCCGTCAGCCGCGGCACGAGGTGGAACGACTGGAAGATGAAGCCGATCTTGCGCGCGCGGACGTGCGCCAGCTCGTCGTCGTCGAGCGACGTGGTCCCGCGCCCGTCGAGCAGGTATTCGCCGCTGGTCGGGCGGTCGAGCAGCCCGATGATGTTCAGCAGCGTGGACTTGCCCGAGCCGCTCGGCCCCATGATCGAGACGTACTCCCCGTCGCCGATCGCGAGGTTGACGGCGTCGAGCGCCTTCACGAGCTGCTCGCCGACCTGGAAACGGCGGCTCAAGTCCTTCAGTTCGATCATGCGGCGCCTCGCGGCTAGGACGAGACGGCGGCGACGCCGTCCTTGAGGCCCTCGCGATCGATCGAGACCACGACCCGGTCACCGGCCTTCAGGCCCTCCGTGACCTCGGTGTACTCCCAGTTGCCGATGCCGGTCGTGACCTTGCGCTCGTGGATGCGCCCGCCTTCGAGCACGTACACCTTGCTGCCCTCGATCAGCGCACGCGTCGGCACGCGGATCACGTCCGGGCGCTCGGCGATGATGATCTCGAGGTCCGCGCTGTAGCCCGGCAGCAGCGCCGCGTCGTCGCGATCGTCGATCTCGGCTTCGACCTCGACGGTCCGGGCCTGCTTCTCGACCTCGAGCACGTAAGGCGCGATGCGGCGCACGTGCGCCCGGAAGCTGCGATCCTTGAACGCGTCCAGCGTGACGCGGGCCGCCATGCCCTGGCGCACCTTCGGCGCATCCACCTCGTCGATCGGCGCGGTGATGTAGATGCAGCTCGAGTCCACCACGTCCACGGCCGGCGGTGTCGGGATCCCCACCGGGGACGGGGTCACGAACTCGCCCACCTCGCCGTTGATCTCGGCCACCGTGCCGGCGAACGGCGAGCGCAGCATCGTCCGCTCGAGCCGGGCGCGAGCCGCGTCGATCCGCGCCTGGCTCACCTGGATCTGTTCCGTCGCCGCACGGCAGGCCGCGGCGCGGCTGTCCGCCTCGCCCGCCGCGCTCTCGGCCTGCTCGACCGAGACGAGCTTGCGGTCGACGAGGCCCTGGAGGCGGTCAGACTCCCGCCGCGCGACCCTGGCCGCAATGCAGGCCTCGTCCTTGAGGGCCCGCGCGATCTCGGTCTTGAGGTTGGAGCTGGGGAGCGTCAGCTTGTCGTGACGCGCCATCACCGCGTTTCGGATGCGGGTGATCATGTCACCCACCGGGTCGTTGATGACCATGTCGTCGAGCCTGCTTGCCT
>JBBIVG010000182.1:0-7113 GCA_037439865.1 Nevskiaceae bacterium | reverse complement strand
CGCGGCGGCCGTGAGACTGAAGGGATTCTTGAGCGGCACGCCTTCCGTCTGGCCGCGCACGCCTCGGCGTCCGCCCAGCAACCATGCGATGGCCAGCGTCACGACGGCCATTGCCACGAACGGCACCGCGAGACGCGGCAGGAGCGCCCGGTTCACGACCAGCACCATCACGAGCACGCGCACGAACATCACCGACCAGGCGAGCAGGATGCCGCTCGCGAGCGCGGTGCCAGCGGACGCGTAGGCCGCGTCGCGGCTCTGTCGCGCGAATGCCAGCGTGACCGCGGTCGAGGACACGAGGCCACCCGTCAGCCCGGTGAGCGGGATTCCGCGGTGTGCGCCGAGCAGCCGCGTGGCGACGTAGCCGACCAGTGACAGCGACGAGATCAGCAGCACGAGCATCCACAGGGACCGGGGATTCAGCGCGCCCCACGGGTCCACCGGGCGATCGGGCAGCAACGGCAGGATGATGAAGGTCGCGATGAGCAGGCGCAGCCCCGCGTAGACGTCCTCGCGGTCGAGCTTGCGCACGATGAGGTGCAGCGGATGCTTGTAGGCGAGCAGCGCCGCGACCGTGACGCCGAGCCCGACCGCGAGATCGCGGTAGCCGAGCGTCGTCATTGCGCCGAGCAGGCAGGCCGCGATGGCCGCCAGCTCGGTCGTCAGGCCGAGCGCGTCGGGCTGTGTGCGGGCGGAGATCACGTAGCCGGCGAGGACCGGTGCCAGCGCCCCGAGCAGCGCGACCGCCAGGATCCACGGCGATTCGAGCACCAGCGTGAGCCAGCCACCGAGCGCGCCGATCAGGGTGAACAGGATGAACGTGCGCAGCCCGCCGATCGTGAGCTCGTCGTGCTCGGTCTTGTGTCGTTCGCGCTCGATGCCGAGCAGCGCGCCGATCAGCAGCGCCGTGGCGAAGTTCCAGATGACCGTGATGTCGACGTCGGGATGCATGGCCGTCCTGGCCTCATTGCGCGTGCGCCGGCCCCGCATACAGGTCGATCACGTCGCCGAGAGCGCGCTGGCAGACGCGGCAGAACGGTACCTCGTTGCGCGTGAACATCACGCAGTCGAGCTGGGGACGGTAGAACGCCTTGGCGTCGTAGTTGGCGCCCTGGAAGGCCCCGACCTGGCCGGCGAATTTCGCGGAGCCGAGCAACTTCGTGGTGTAGGCCTGTTCCTCGCGGAAGAGAGCCGACATCTCGCTCTCGGGCCGCCGTTCCGCGCGAATCTGCTTGCGCCTGGCCTGGAAGTCGCGCTGCCGAGCCTCGAATTCCGCCTTCGGCCAGGGCGTCGGCAACGGGGTGCTCTTCGCCACGAGGTCGCGCCACTTGAGTTCATCCGCCTTCAGCATCGCCGTGACGTTCGGTTCCCAGGGTTCGACCACCTTGCTCACGGGTTCATAGGCGACGGGGGAGGTGTAGTACTCGTCGGCGAGCGCCGCGAAGTGATGGCCGAACTCGTGCACGAACAGGTAGTCGGCCCAGTCGTTGTCCACCGCGACGGTGGAGAAGACCCCGTGGATGCCGCCGCCGCCATAGGTGCTGGCGTTCACCAGGATCGTGAGGAACTCGTAGGGCGCCCAGGAGGCGACGTCGCGAAGCGCCCGGTTGTCGAAGGTCAGCACGTAACGCTCGGAGCCGAAAGCGTCGTACGACGCGCCCACCGGAGAGCGCCGGTACACGCCCGTGGACGGCCTCGAGACCCCCGACTCGGCCGCCGGCGGGCAAAGGCCCCAGACATTGAAGTCCTTGCGTCGCGAACTGAAAGGCTCGTGGCGGAAAAGAGCGGCGAGCATGCGACTGGCGTCCGGTCGGAACTTCGACTCGCACTCGGAGGCCGTGTAGCCATCGCCGATGAGGACGACGTCGACTTTCCCGGGCGGCGGGCCGTTGTCCTGGAGTGCGATCAGCTGCTGCTTCGGCGGAGGCGCGCGGTCCACGAACATGTCGGAAGGATCGACCCGCGCCTGCCAGACGGTCTCGAACGCCTGGTCCGGGTTGCGCTTCTGCAGGACGACGTCCACGGGCCCGGTCGGCACCGGGAAGCGCAGCGACTCCTCGAACGTGCGGTGCGTCTTCGCGGCTTCTGCAGTGCTCGCCCACTCGGCATAGATCGACGCGAACCCGCGCGAGTAGAGCAGGTGCCCCGACGCGTCGCGGACCTCGAAGCGGTAGGTCCCGAGGTTGCTGCCATCGATCGCTCGCCCGAGATCGCCCGGCCAGGGCAGCGGCTCGATGACCACGCGATCGATGGAATAGACCTCGGTTCCCTGTCCGCCGGTGTGGAAGAAGTCCAGGCGCATCGTGCCGGGCTGCGCGGCGCCGGCGGGTAGTGCAAGCACGGTGCCGAGCAGGCTCGCGCCAATTGCCAGGAGTTTCCGCGCACTCACGTCAACGCCTCCGCTTGCCCGCAGTCTGACGCTTCGACGCCCCGCGCGTTGCATTCGCGCGGGCCGCCGCCCCTTTCTTGCGGGGCCGCCGCCTGAGGTTCAGGCGCGACACGGCCCGGTGCTCACGCGCCTGGATGTCGGTCTCGACCTGGCGCAGTTGCGTGACGAAGAGCTGGGCGGCGCGCGACAGCGAGCGCTTGCGCGGGTAGAACAGGCCATAGCTCATGTGCATCCAGGGCGCGTCGAAGGGCACCAGGACGACCTTGCCCGAGCGCAGCTCGGCCTCCATGGCGGTGAGCGGCGCCAGGCCGATCGCGTCGCCGGAGATCACCGCCGACTTGACCGCCGCGAAACTGTCGAGCATCAGGCTCGGCGTCAGGTCGCCGGTTTCGCGCTCGATCTTCGCCGACGGCATCGCCTTCCCGATGTGCATCGCGATCCGGTGCGGGATGCGTGAGGAGGCGAGCGGGAAGACGAGCAGGGTGTCGAGCGAGTGATCCTGGGCGGCGGTCAGCGGATGGCCCTGGCGCGCGAAGAAGAACACGCGATGCTCGGCCACTGGTTCAATGGCGAGCCGCGTCGGGTGGCGCTCGGCCCCCGTCGTGTCGGCGATGGCGAACTCGAGGCGGCCGCCGAGGACCGCCTTGACCAGTTCCTCGAAGTCGCCGAGGACGGCGCGCACACGCAGCCGTGAATTGGCAGTCGCCATGCGTCCGAGCGCGATGCCGAGCGGCAGTTCCGCGGCGAACATGTCGGTGCCGAACGCGATTTCCGGTGCCTGCAGCCCGGCGAGTTCCTCCAGGTCGCGGGTGAAATCGCGCGCCTGGGAGAAGATGCGGCTCGCGTGGTCGATCACGATTCGACCGGCCTCGCCGGGCTTGAGCGCCTTGGCCGCAGAGTCCATGAGCTTGGCGCCGACGGCCGATTCCAGCGAGCTGACGCGCTTGATGAGGGTGTCCGGCGTCAGGCCGAGAGCCTTTGCGGCGCGCGTCAGGTCGCGGGCCGGGAGCAGCTTGACGATGTCGAGCAGGCCAGGAGTCTTCACCATGCCCTCCGAACGCTAGCAGATGACCGCCCCGGCCGCATCGGCCTCCCGCCGAGGGCCGCCGGTGCCCCGACTGTACGACCTCTCGGTGCGCTGTGGGAGCCGGTATGATGCGTAGGATGACCTCCAAGCTGCTCTCCCGCCGCGACGTCGAATTCCTGCTCTACGAGTGGCTCGACGTTCCGGCCCTGTGCAACCGCCCCCGGTACGCCGACCACTCCCGCGAGACGTTCGACTCGGCCCTCGACACGGCCGAGCAAATCGCGACCGAGGTGTTCCTGCCGCACCGGCGCAAGAGCGACGTCGAGGAGCCGCAGTTCGACGGCGAGAACGTCCGCCTCATTCCCGAGGTCAAGGCTTCGTTCGAGGCCTTTGCCCAGGCTGGCCTGCTGGCCGCCGGCGCCGATTACGAATTCGGCGGCATGCAGCTGCCCACCGTGGTGGACAAGGCCTGCTTCGCCTATTTCCTCGCGGCCAACGTCGGCAGCGCGGGCTATCCGCTGCTGACGGCCGCGAACGCCAGCCTGCTGCTCGCGCACGGTACGCCGGCGCAGATCGACGCGTTCGTCCGGCCCATGCTGGGGGGTCGGTTCACGGGCACGATGTGCCTCTCGGAGCCGCAGGCCGGGTCGTCCTTGAGCGACATCACGACGCGCGCGGAGCCCGACGGTGACTCCCCGCTCGGTGCGCGCTACCGGCTGTTCGGCAACAAGATGTGGATCTCGGCGGGCGAGCACGAGATCGCCGGGAACATCGTGCATCTCGTCCTGGCGAAGATCCCCGGCGGGCCGCCCGGCGTGAAGGGCATCTCGCTTTTCATCGTGCCGCGCCGCGTCCTCGCGGCCGACGGGTCCCCGGGGGAGCGCAACGACGTCGCGCTCGCCGGGCTCAACCACAAGATGGGTTGCCGCGGCACGCTCAATACCCTGCTCAACTTCGGGGAGGGGCGCTTCCGTCCGGAAGGCAAGGCTGGGGCGATCGGCTATCTCGTCGGCGAGCCGCATCGCGGCCTCGTGTACATGTTCCACATGATGAACGAGGCCCGCATCGGCGTCGGGCTCGGCGCGGTCGCGCTCGGTTACGCCGGCTACCTCGAGTCGCTCGAATACGCCCGCAATCGTCCCCAGGGCCGGCCGATCGCGTCGAAGGATCCGGCGGCGCCCCAGGTGCCCATCGTCGAGCACGCGGACGTGCGCCGCATGCTGCTTGCCCAGAAGGCGTACGTCGAAGGCGGACTCGCAATGAACCTGTACTGCGCGCGCCTCGTCGACGAGCAGCACACCGCGGAGACGCCTGCGGCGAGGGCCGACGCGGGGATGCTCCTCGAGATCCTGACGCCGATCGCGAAATCGTGGCCGTCGCAGTGGTGTCTCGCAGCGAACGACCTCGCGATCCAGGTCTACGGCGGCTACGGCTACACGCGCGACTACCCCGTCGAGCAGCTCTACCGCGACAACCGCCTGAACCCGATTCACGAGGGCACGCACGGCATCCAGGGGCTCGACCTGCTCGGACGCAAGGTCACCATGGAGCGCGGCCGCGCGCTGCAGCTGCTGGGCAGCGAGATCGCCAGGACCATCGCCCGGGCCCGCGCCAACGGAGATGCCGATCTCGCCGCGTATGCGGGTGATCTCGAGCGTGCCGTCGGGCGGGTCGTCGAGACGACGCGCGCGCTGTACGCGGCCGGCAACTTGGATCGCACGCTCGCCAACGCCACCGTGTACCTAGAGGCGTTCGGCCACGTCGTGATCGCGTGGACCTGGCTCGAGCAGGCGTGCGCAGCGCACGGGAAGTCCGGCGACTTCTACGACGGCAAGCGCCAGGCGTGCCGTTACTTCTTCCGCTGGGAGCTGCCGCGCACCGGGCCGCAGTTCGATCTGCTGGCGAGCCTGGACGACACGACGCTCGCGATGCGCGACGACTGGTTCTAGGCGGGCGGCAGGTGTCCCGGTCCATTTTCATCACCGGCGCGTCCTCCGGGATCGGCGAAGCGCTCGCCGTCGAGTTCGCGCGTCGCGGCTACGACGTTGCGATGGCGGCCCGGCGTTCAGACAGGCTCGAGGCACTGGCGGGACGGATGCGCGCGGCTGGGCCGGGTCGAGTGCTCGCGGTGTCGCTCGACGTCACGGACTTCGAGGGCATTGCGGGAGCGCTGCAGCGCGCCGCCGCCGAATTCGGCCGCCTGGATGTCGTGGTCGTCAACGCCGGGGTCGGTTACTCGCTGCCCATCGGCCAGGGCAAGTTCGACCTCGTGAGAAAGACGATCGACACCGACCTGACCGGTGCCATCGCGACCATCGAGCAGGCGCTGCCGATCCTGCGGGCGCAGGGGGGCGGCCAGGTCGTCGCGATTACGTCGATCGCGGGCGTGCGCGGCATGCCGTTCCTCGGCGCCTATTCCGCCGCGAAGGCCGGGTTGCACCGCTACGTGCAGTCGCTCAGGACGGAAGTGGCGCATGAGCCGATCGCCGTCACCGAGCTCGCGCCCGGGTACATCGATACGGACCTGAACCGCGACGTGGCCAGCCGGCCGTTCGTGATCCCGGTGGAGAAGGGCGCGGTCATGATGGCGAACCTGATCGAACGGAAGGTGCGCCATCGCTACGTGCCCGCGTGGCCGTGGACGCTCGTGGCGCCGGTCCTGAAGGTTCTGCCGGCGCGGCTGCTGGCGCCGCGTCCCAGGCGCAACACGTGAGAGCACCCGGATGAGCGAGATTCAGCCGAGCGTACGGCCCGTGGCCCCGCAGCACGTAATCGACGTGGGGCGACTCGAGGAGTGGCTCAAGGCGACCATCGGTCCGCTGGGCGGGCCGCTCGAGGTCGCCCAGTTCAAGGGCGGGCAGTCGAACCCGACGTATCTCCTGACGGCGGGGGGGCAGCGATTCGTGCTGCGCCGGAAGCCGCCGGGCAAGCTGCTTCCCTCCGCGCACGCCGTGGACCGCGAATACCGGGTCATCAGGGCGCTGGCCGGGACCGACGTGCCGGTCGCGCGCGCACTCGCGCTCTGCGAGGACGACGCGGTGATCGGCACGATGTTCTACGTGATGGAATACGTCTCGGGCCGTGTTTTCTGGGATCCGAAGCTGCCGGACCTCGAGCCCGGCGAACGCTCGCGGGTGCACGACGAGATCAATCGGGTCATCGCCGCGCTGCATTCGGTGGACCACGAGGCGGTCGGACTCGGCGATTTCGGCAAGACGGGCGAGTACATCGCGCGCCAGGTCGCCCGCTGGAGCAAGCAGTACCAGGCGTCCGAGACCGAGAAGATCGAGGCGATGGACAACCTGATCGCGTGGCTGCCGGCGAACATCCCGCCCGGCGACGAGACGCGCGTCGTCCACGGCGACTACCGGATCGACAACGTGATCTTCGACCCCGACGAGCCGCGCATCCGCGCGGTCATCGACTGGGAGCTCTCGACGCTCGGCCATCCGCTGGCGGACTTCGCCTACCACTGCATGGTCTGGCGCATCCCGCCGGGCGTCTTCCGTGGCCTCGGGGGCCTCGATTTCGCCGCCCTCGGCATCCCGACCGAGCGGGCGTACGTCGAGGCGTACTGCCGCCGGACGGGCCGTGAGGGTATTCCGCAGCGTGAATGGGAATACTACATGGCGTACAACATGTTCCGGATCGCCGCGATCGCGCACGGTGTCGCGGCCGCGGGTGTCGAACGCATCGA